>CAXTVL010000516.1:0-2356 GCA_964247515.1 uncultured Acetobacteraceae bacterium
CGAGCACGTCGTACAGCCCCCGCGGCGAGCGGAGCCGCGCCAGCGTCCGGTGCTGCGGCACGTGCAGCGGCGCGTAGATCGCCGTGAAGTCTGTGGATGCCGCCGCGTCGTCCAGCAGCAGCAGCGCCTCGCCGCCGGCCAGCGCCAGCACGGCGGCGGCCAGCGCCCATCGGCGGTAGCGTGGCGCCCAGGCGGCGGCCAGCGCCAGCGGCGGCAGCAGGCAGGCCGCCAGCCGGAACGGATGCACCAGGAACATCAGCAGCAGCACCGACGCGGCGCCGGCCCCGGCCCCGGCCAGGTCGACGCCGTAGACCCGTCCGATCCGCGCCGCGCCCAGCACGAAGCTGAGGCTCACGAACACGCCGCCCAGGAAGAAGAACGGCAACAGGTCGAGGTAATAGACGCCGATGTTGCCGATCTGGCCCCAGAACGTCGCCGCGTTCTGCAGTTGCAGCGGGTTGAACGGGTTGGCGGTGACGGCGTGGGTGCCCAGCGCCGCGGCCAGCACCATCGCCGCCGGCAGGGCCGCCAGCAGCGCCGCGCCGCGCCGCGCGAACCAAGGCTGCGCCAAGGCGAGCGCGACGCCGCTCAGCGCGAAGCCGGCCAGCACGATCGAGATCACCCAGTAGCCGTACTCCGACCATTTCGCGACCGCGAAATACCGCGTCAGCGCGATCTCGAAGCCCACGATCGCGGCCGAGACCAGGAACAGCGGCGGCATCGCCGCCCCAACCCGCGGCGTCAATGCCACAGCCGGCGGTGGATGAAGTCGTCGACCAGGGTGTCGAACCGCGCCGGGTCCTCGGCGAACATGGCGTGGCCCACGCCCGCCATCACCACGCTCTCCGCCGCCGGGTCGCGCGCGACCAGTCGGGCCGCCTGCCCGCCCAGCCGGGGCCGCACGATGTAGAGGATCGGCCGCGTCGTCGAATACACCGCCTGGCGCCAGAAGCTGCGCGGCAGCGGGTAGGCCAGCAGTTGCGCCGCCACCGTCTCCGGCGTGCGCAACGACGCCTCGGCCAGTTGCTCCAGGTACGAAGGCGGCGGCGGGCGGACGAACATGCCGCGCACGAAGGCGCGCACGCTGTCGGAGCGCAACGGCTTCGGCCGGCGCGGCCCACGGGCGTAGCGCTCCGGCGCCGGCGGCGGGTCCTCGCCCACCGAGTTGTCCACCAGCACCAGGCCGGCCAGCCGGCTGTCGCCGTATTGCTGCAGGTAGGACAGCGAATCGAGCACGCCCAGCGACCAGCCGACCAGCAGCACCGGCTCGTCGGGCAGTTGCGCGATCAGCTCGGCGATGTCGCGGCCGCGCCGGTACGGCTCGTTGCCGCTCCACGCCAGCTCGCTGCCGCCCTGCGAGCGCGGGTCGAACGCGACGACGTGGTAGCGGCGCGAGAAATCGGCGATCTGCGCGCTCCAGATCCAGGCCGGCATGGTCCAGCCGGGCACCAGCACGATGGTGTGGCCGCCGCTTCCGGCTTCGATGTAATGCAGCCGGACGCCGTCGGTGGTGGTGAAGTAGCGGTCCGCGGCGCGGGCCGGAGAGGGTGCGAGCGACAACATGGCCAGCAGGACTAGCACGAGTCGGGTGCGCATGACCCCACTGCGCCGCGCCGTCCGGCGACTGTCAACGAAACTGCGGGTGCGCTAATGGTTCATGACAATTCTCCCGGCGAGAAGCCGGACACGGCCGAGGGGCCGTCGCGCGGGCCGCTGGTCGCGCTGCTGCTGATCGTGCTGCTGTGCGTGGGTGGCTACTTCCTGGCCGGGCGGTTGCGCGCCGGCAACCGGGTGCAGGACTGCGTCATGGCCGGCCGCAGCAATTGCGCGCCGCTGCCCGGCGGGTAAGCTGCGCCGCCCTCACCCGGAGACCGCCCGATGCCCCATGCTGGAATGCGGCGTGCCGCGACCTGCGCTCTGGCCTGCCTGCTCGCCGCCGCGTCGCTGGGCGGCGGCCCGCCGGCGCGGGCGCAGGGCCCGCCGCCGCACGCCTGGCTGTTCGGCTCCTGGACCGGCGGCCTGTTCCCGGTGCCGTCGGGACTCACGCTGCAGGCGTGCATGGCGCAGCCGGTGGTGATCTTCACCCGCGACGTGGTGCTGCGCGCCTCGCTGACCGACCCGTCCTACGCGCAGCGGGTGATCGAGACGGCGCGCACCGGGCCGGGCCGCACCGACTTCCGGTTCATCCCCCCGGTGGACGCGACCGCGGGCGGCCTGCTCGAAGGCAGCGCCCCCAAGCCCGCGCCCGGCTTCGGCTGCGACAACGCCAACGTGCTGCACGTGGTGCGCCAAGGCGACAACCAGATCAGCTTCCCCGGCTGCGCGGACTTCCCGGAGCCGCTGGTTCGCTGCCGGT
>CAXTVL010000517.1:0-2356 GCA_964247515.1 uncultured Acetobacteraceae bacterium
ACCCTGGCCCAGATCGGCTCGACCACCGCGCGCTCGACGCAGAGCGGCGCCGCGGCGTCGGCCGCCCAGCTCTTGTGCCCGGGATCGAGCCGCGGCGTCGGGTGCAGCGCCGGCACCTCGCTGTTGGCGAAGTTCGATCGGTTGCCGGTGTCGAGGTAGCTCTCGGTGGTCAGCCCCTCGGCCAGCAGGATGGCGTGGCGGGCCAGCTCGACATGGTAGAAGGTGTAGGCGGCGATGGCGCGGTCGATGACGATGCTGCGCCCGTTGACCAGCATCCGCGCCGGGATCAGCCGGCCGTCCAGGAACAGGCAGTGCTCCTGCGTCACCAGCAGGTCGCGGTGCGGCACGCGGGTGTCGAACGCGCCTTCGCGGATGCGCACCAGGCGGCCGCTGTCGGGGTCGGCCAGGCGGGTCACGTCGACGCGGCGATGGCCGACCCAGGTGACGGGACGCGGGCCCTCCAGCGTCGTCACCAGCTCGCCCACCGCGAGGCGCTCGACCGCGACCTCGCCGTCCGGCGTGGCGATGTGGGTGCCCTCGGCGAAGCACACCTCGTAGAAGGTGCCGCCGTGGCCGTCGGAGACCAGCTTGTAGCCCTGCGCCCCGGCGCCCGTGATGTTCAGCGTGGTGGTGGCGCCGCCGGCCGAGATCACCACCGAGTTTGCGGTGCTGCTGACGGCGGTGATGCTGCCGCTGGCGATGTTGGACAGGTCGATGAAATCTCCGGCGCCGAAGCCGGTGATGGTGTTGCTGGGGGCCGCGGTGCCGGCCAGCACGAGCGAGCCGCCGCTGCCCACGAAGTTCAGGCTGCCCGAGCCGGCGCTGCCGCTCAGCATCGCGCTGCCGGCGCCGCTGATCGTGGTGACGCCGGTGAGGAGAGCGCCGGAGGCGACGTTGAGCACGCCGCCGCTGCCGACCGTGGCGTTGCCGGCGGTGCCGCTGGCGGCGACCGAGAGCGTGCCGCCGGAATTGACGCTGGCGCCGCTCGCGGTGGCGCCGGCGGAGACGAAACCGGCGCCGCCGCTGTTGACGGTGAGGCCGCTGGCGGTGCCGCCGCTGGACAGATAGGCGCGGCCACCGTTGTTGACGACGAGCCCGCTGGCGGTGCCGGCCACGTACTCGCTGCCGCCCGACAGCACGGTGCGGGTGGCGGGGCCGCCCGCGGCGACGGTCTGGTTGCCGGCGCCGTTGACGACGGTGCCGCTGGTGGCGCCGCCCGAGGCGACGGCCTCGGTGCCGCCGCCGCCCACCACGGTGCCGCTGGTGAGGCCGCCCGAGGACACGGTGACGGTGCTGCCGCCGCTGATCGCGGTGGCGTTGGCGATGCCGCCGGACAGCACGGCCAGCGCGCCGTACTGCAGCGCGGTGCCGCTGGCGACGCCGCCGGAGGAGACGGTCTCGCTGCCGCCGCTGACCAGCGATGCCCGGGTCGTGCCGCCGGCGGAGACGGTCTCGCTGCCGCCGGCCAGGACCGTGGTGGCGCTGGCGACGCCGCCGGAGAACACCGTCTCGGTGCCGCCGCCGGACACGATGTCGTTCGTGACCGTGCCGCCCGACACGGCGACGGCGCCGCCGGAGGATATGGTGCCACCAATGATCTGGGCGCCCGAGGAGACCACGTAGGTCTGGCTGGCGCCGATCAGGACCGCGCTGGCGACGAAGCCGCTGTCGAGCAGCGCCGAGCCGCCGGCGGCGGTGAAGGTGACGGTGGGCGTCGCCCCGGCGGTGTTCGGCCCGACCAGGCCGATCGCGCCCGATCGGATTTCGAGCGTGCCGCCGGCGATGGTGACGGCGGTGGCGCTGCCGCCGCCGGCCACGACCTCGCGGCCGCCGGCGGAGATGGTGTCCGAGGTGACGGTGCCGCCGCTCTGCACCGTGACGGTGCCGCCGGCGGAGATCACGGCGCTGGTGATGGAGCCGCCGCTGGCGGCGGGGGCGATGCCGCCGCTCAGCGTCAGGCCGGTCGCGCTGCCGAAGGCGGAGACGGTCTCGATGCCGCCCACCAGCACCGTGGTGCCGCGGTCGACGCCGCCGGAGGACACGGTCTCGGCGCCGCCGGCCGAGATGGTGTTGCCGGTCGCGGTGCCGCCGGCCAGGACGACCGTGCCGCCGGAGGAGACCACGCCGCTCGACATGCTGGCGCCCGACGAGACGACGTAGGTCTCGTTGCCGACGATGATCGAGCCGGAGGTGGCGACGCCGCTGTCCAGCAGCACGGTGCCGCCGGCGGCGGTGAAGAACTCGGTCTGCGTGGCTCCCAGCGTGTTCGGCCCACGCAGGCCGATCGCCCCCGACTGCACCTCGAGCGTGCCGCCGGCGATGGTGACGGCGGTGGCGCTGCCGCCGCCGGCCACGA
>CAXTVL010000518.1:0-2344 GCA_964247515.1 uncultured Acetobacteraceae bacterium
CCCGGCACCGCCATCAGCGCCTTGCCGACCAGGCCGAGGCGCTTCTGCTCCATGATCGCGGCCGCCATCAGGAACGTCTTGCCCGAGCCGACGGTGTGGGCGAGGTAGGTGGCGCCGCCGGCCACGATGCGCCACACGCCGCGCTTCTGGTGCGCCCGGAAGCCGATCGTGCTCGACGCTCCCGGCAGGGCCAGGTGCGATCCGTCGAAGTGCCGCGGCACCAGGTCGTTGTAGGTGTCGTTGTAGATCCGGGCCAGCCGGTCGGCGCGCTCCGGGTCGCTCCAGACCCAGCCCTCGAAGGCGGCCTTGATCTTGGCCAGCTTCTCCTTGGCCGCCGCGGTCGCGGGGCCGTTGACCTCGCGGTGCTCCCCGTCCTCGTCGCGCCAGGTGTCCCAGATGGTGGGAGTGGCGCCGTGCAGCGCGTCGTCGAGCAGCTCGCCGGCGTGGCGGCGGGCGGTGCCCCACTCGGAGGTGGCCGCCGCCTGGCCCGCAAACGGATGCCGGTCGACGCTCCAGGCGGCGATCTCGACGGTGTGGCGCACCCGCGTCGCGATGCCGATCACCTGCTCGCTGAACTGCTCGATGTCGCCTGCGGGCACCCACGGCGCGCCGAGGCGGGCGGTGATGTCGGACGGGCGCAGGTCGACTGGCTGCACCCGGCGCAGCGCCGCGACGTTGCGCGCGTAGCGCCCGTCCAACGCCGCGGCCGCCTCCGCCCGCGCCAGCTTGTCGCGCACCGCCCCGGACAGGTAGGCGTCGGCGGTCTGCCAGCCGGCCTTGCCCTCGGCATCGGCCAGGTCGGGGTCGCGGAACACCGCCTCGCCGAGTTCGGCCAAGGTGTCCTCGCGGTCGCGCCCCAGCAGCTCGGCGACATGGTCCAGGTCGACGTGGCCGACCTCGGCCAGGGTGACGGCGAGCGCGTCGGTCGCGGTGACGATCACCGGCTCGGCCGGCGGATGGATCACCCGCTCGGTGAACACCGGTCCCTTCCGGGCGATGCCGGTCTCCCCGTCGTAGTCCTCGATCGAGGCCACCAGCCAGCAGTCCGGGTCGTCGCTGAACGGCGCCAGG
This sequence comes from uncultured Acetobacteraceae bacterium, assembly GCA_964247515.1. Taxonomy (GTDB): domain Bacteria; phylum Pseudomonadota; class Alphaproteobacteria; order Acetobacterales; family Acetobacteraceae; genus CAVRQM01. Next base: position 1,072 of record CAXTVL010000518.1, read on the forward strand.
TTCGGCCGCCGCTGCGTTTCCGTCGCGGCACCAGTGCGCGGATCGATGCCTCGGCTGGTGGTGGTCAGGTTGATCGGCCCGAACGCGCGCACGAACGCGCCGTAGGCAATGCGCAGCTGCGCCTGGGCGCGGCCCCAAGGCAAGTTCGCGACCTGGGTACGCAACACCTCTCGCACCCCGTCGCGCACCGGGATCATCATGCGGATGATGCGGGCGTGCTTGGCGAAGATGGCGCCGCTCGCCTTGCCGTCCGTCGTCGCGGCGCTCTTGCCGTACTTCACCGCGACCGGCTCTGCCGCACCATCGATGATCTGCATCAGCGTGTCGCCGACGATGACGTAGCTGCCCTCCTTGATCGTGGCACCATCCGCCGCTGTACCAACCCGCAGCCGCGCACGCTCCTGCTCGCGCGTGGATGCTGCCGTACTGGACTCTCCTGGCGCCTGGTGGATGTCGCTTGGCAGCGCAGCCGTCACGAGCTCGTCCAACGCCTCGGTGATCGCTGCCACATTGCCGGTGCGGCTGGACGCCGCGCGGCAGGTGTAGACCGGGCCATAGGCGCTGGTGGCCCAGGCGTGCCGGCCGAGCACCATGGCCGGGTGGTCGACGAAATAGCGGTTCACCGCGAGCGTGCCCTCGCCCGGCTCGTCGGCCTCGACCTCGGCCAGGTCGCGCCATGCCGTGTCGTTCGGCGCCTGTCCCGGCGCCCGCTTCTGGAAGAACAGCAGGTCGACCACGACCTCGGTGCCGCTGGCGGCCAGCATCGACGCTTGCGGCAACCGAATGGCGCCGACCAGGTCGGCCATGCCCGCGATGTGCTCGCGTGCCTTCGGATCCAGCCGGTCCATCAGGAACCGGCTGCACACGAATGCGGCCAGCCCGCCCGGCCGCAGCCGCTCGATGCCGCGGGCGATGAAATACTCGTGCAGCGACAGGGCGAGCCGCCCGGCGGGATCGTCGGCGCGCACGGTGCGGTCCGAGAACGGCGGGTTGCCGATCGCCAGCTCGAACGTTTCGGCCAGCCTGGCCTTGGTGAAATCCTCCTGCCGCACCCAGGCGTCGGGATGCAGCAGCCGGGCGACGCGCGCCGTGGTCGGGTCCATCTCGATCGCGGTGACCGCCGTCTTGCCGGCGAGGTCCTGCGGCATCAGCGCCAGGAACAGGCCGCTGCCGCAGCCGGGCTCCAGCACGCCGCCGCCGACGAAGCCCATGCGCGTAACCGCGCGCCACATCGCCCGGACGATGAACTCCGGCGTGTAGTGGGCGTACTGGG
>CAXTVL010000519.1:0-2334 GCA_964247515.1 uncultured Acetobacteraceae bacterium
GTAAGCGTCCGTCCGAGGCCGCGGCGGCTGATTAAGCGGCGATGCGCTGATCGAGGCGCGGGTGCAGCCCTGTCGTGTTCCACGGCAGGAGGTCGGCAATGCGATTGACCGGGTAATCAGCGATGCGCTCGAGCACATGGCGCAAATAGGCTTCCGGATCCAAGCCGTGAAGCTTTGCCGTCTCGACCAAGCCGTAGATCGCCGCCGCGCGCTCGCCACCGGCGTTAGACCCGGCGAACGTCCAATTCCGCCTGCCGACCGCGATCGGGCGCATGGCACGTTCGGCGGCCGAGTTGTCGATGCATGCACGACCGTCGCGCAGGATCAACGTCAGCGCGTCCCAGCGCGACAGCGCGTAGCGGATCGCCTTGGCAAGATCGCTCCGCCCGGAGATGCGCGAGCGGGTCGCCTCGAGCCAGTCGCGTAGGTCACTCATCAGCGGCGCCGTATGCGCGGCGCGAACCGCCAGGCGCTGATCGGGTGGTCGGCCGCGGATGGTGTCCTCGATCCGATACAGCGCGCCGATGCGGTCCAGCGCCTCGCGTGCAAGCGGCGATTTGGTTGCCTCGTGCACGTCCCGGAACTTGCGTCGAGCGTGGGCGAGGCACGCGGCTTCGGCAATACGGTTGCCGCCGTAGAGCTTGGCGAACCCAGCATAGCCGTCGGCCTGCAGGATGCCACGGAACTTGCTGAGATGCGCCCGCGGGTGCTCGCCCTTACGGTCCGGGGTGTAGCGGTAGAACACCGCCGCAGGGTCGAGGCCAGCGAACGGGCGGTCGTCGCGCACATAGACCCAGAGCCGTGCCGTTCGCGTGCGTCCAAGTCCAGGCTCGAGCACCGGCACGACGGTGTCGTCGGCATGCACCCGCTCGCCTGCCATCACATGCCGCCCCAACGCATCGACGAGCGGCCGCAATAGACGGGCGCTTTGGCCCACCATGTCGGCCATCGTCGAGCGGCTGAGGTCGATGTCCTCGCGCGCGTAGATCTCGGCCTGCCGATGCAGCGGGAGATGATCGCAGTATTTGGCCACCAGCACGTGCGCCAGCAGGCCGGCGCCAGCCCGCCCGCGGCGGATCGGCAGGCTTGGCGCCGGGGCCTGCGTGATCGTCTCGCAGGCGCGACACGACAGCTTGGGACGGATGTGCCGGATGACGCGGAACGAACCCGGCACGTAGTCCAACAGCTCGGTGACGTCCTCGCCAAGTTTGCGCAGAGTCCCGCCGCATTCGACGCACGCGCCGGCGGCGTCGCAGGGTGCCACATGCTCGATGACATCGCGCGGCAGCGCCGCTGGCAGCGGACGACGCACGGGCTTGGTGGGATCGGCCGCGATCGGCTCAGCCGCGTTTGCGTCTTTGGGCTCGGTCTCCGCAATCTGCTCGTCGAGGTCGGCCAGCGTCAGCTCGAGCTGTTCCAATTGGTTGCGCAGCTTCTCCGACGAGCGCCCGAACGCGACGCGTAGCGCCCGGGCCAGCCGCGCCCGCAGCGCCTCGATCTCATAGCGCTGCTCGAGCAACCCGGCCCGTGCGACGGCCAACTCCGTCCGCTGCGCCGCCACCATCGCCCTCAGGGTGACGACGTCGCTGGGTAGGTCATCCGGATCGATCGGCATGCGCATAGAATCCCGCAGGACCCCGCGTCGCGACAAGCAAAACCTGCGCTCAGACCGACATTTCCGGCCGCCACGTCCGCACCGGCGCACGCCAGTCGATGCCCTCGGTCAGCATGGCCAACTGCGCCGGTGTGAGCGACACCGCACCGCCGCCCTCGCTCACCGACGGCCATACGAAGTGCCCGCGTTCCAGCCGCTTGGCGTAGAGCACCAAGCCCTGACCGTCCCAGAACAAGAGCTTGATGAGATGACCCTTGCGGCCCCTGAAAGCGAAAATCTGACCGCTGAACGGATCGTGGTTAAGCTGCTGGGCAACGAGAGAAGCCAAGCCATCGAAACCGCGACGCATATCCGTAGCGCCCGCGGCCAGCCATATGCGCACGCCGGCAGGCGGCGAGATCATCCGCGCAGCGCCGCCACCACCCGCCGCAACGCCGCTTGACTGACGTCCGCATCCACCCTGATCCGGATGCCATTCTCCAGCTCGATCTCGATTGGACCTGGCCGCTTCGCCTCTGGCCTCGGTCGAGCCGCGACGACACTCGGCTCGGTTTTGCGCGTCTCGGCCACCCGCACCGGCACAAGCTTGACCACGGGCGCGGAGAGCGGGGGCCCCGACGCCGCGCGCCGCCATCGGTAGATCAGGCTTGTGCAGATCCGATACCGCTGCGCCACCTCCTCCACGCGTGCACCGGGCGCCGACGCGGCTGCCAGGACGC
>CAXTVL010000520.1:0-2331 GCA_964247515.1 uncultured Acetobacteraceae bacterium
ACCAGCCTTCCGAGGTGGCGCGCGCCGACCGGCTGGTGCTGCCGGGCCAGGGCGCCTTCGCCGACTGCGCGCGCGGCCTCGCGGCGATCCCGGGGCTGCGGCAGGCGGTGGTGGACTGCGTGGCACGGGGCCGGCCGTTCCTCGGCATCTGTGTCGGGATGCAGTTGATGGCCGAACGCGGGACGGAGCACGAAGTCACCCCCGGATTCGGCTGGATCGCCGGCGACATCGCGGCGATGGCGCCGCCGCCCGAGCTGCGCCTGCCGCAGATGGGCTGGAACGAGCTGGCCTTCGAGCCGGGCGCCCACCCGTTGCTGGCCGGCCTGCGGCCTGGCGACCACGGCTACTTCGTCCACAGCTACGCGCTCGCCGGGGGTGCCGCGCGCGAGTGCATCGCCACCGCCGAGTACGGCGGGCCGGTGGTCGCCATGGTCGCGCGCGGCAACTGCGCCGGGACGCAGTTCCACGTCGAGAAGAGCCAGGCGACGGGTCTGCGCATCCTGGCGAATTTCCTCCGCTGGTCGCCATGACCAGCGTCGCCGTCGAGCGTCTGGGCTTGTTCAGCGACGAGGATCTCGCGGCGCTGTGCGAGGCGGCGAACGCGGCGATCATCGACGGCGGCGGCTTCGGCTGGGTCAACCCGCCCGGCCACGCGGCGCTGGAGGCGTATTTCAAGGGCGTGCTGCTGGTCCCCGGCCGCGAGCTGTTCGTGAGCCGGATCGACGGCACGCCGGTGGGCTCGGTCCAGTTGGTGCGCCCGCCGCGCAACAACGAGGCGCAGGCGTTCGCCGCCCACCTCACGCACAGCTTCGTGGCCCCATACGCGCGCGGCCACGGCCTCGCGCGGATGATGACCGCCCGGGTCGAGGAAGGCGCCCGCGCGCTCGGCTACCACGCGCTCAATCTCGACGTGCGCGAGACCCAGGAGGCGGCGATCGCGTTGTACGAGAGCATGGGCTACATCCGCTGGGGCATCCACCCGGCCTACGCGCGGGTCGGCGGGCGCACCGTGCGCGGCATCTACTACTACAAGCCGCTGCAGCCGCACGGACGGATCGCGTGACGCTCACCCTGTTCCCCGCGATCGACCTCAAGGGCGGCGCCTGCGTGCGGCTGCGGCGCGGCGCCATGGACGACGCCACCACCTACTCCGACGATCCAGGCGCGCAGGCGCGGGCCTGGCAGGAGGCGGGCTTCGCCTGGCTGCATGTCGTGGACCTCGACGGCGCCTTCGCCGGCCGCGCCGTCAACGCCGACGCGGTGGCGGCGATCCTGGCCGCCGTCACCGTGCCGGTGCAGTTGGGCGGCGGCATCCGCGACATGGCCGGCGTCGAGCGCTGGCTGGCCGCCGGGGTGCGCCGGGTGATCCTGGGCAGCGCCGCGGCGAAGGACCCATCGCTGGTCCGTGCCGCCTGCCGCGCCCATCCCGGCCGCGTCGTGGTCGGCATCGACGCCCGCGACGGCCTGGTCGCGACCGAGGGCTGGGCCGAGACCTCGGCGCTCGCGGCCACCGAGCTCGCGTTGCGCTTCGAGGACGCCGGCGTGATCGTCGGGCGCGCCCTCTACGACGGCCGCGTGACTCCCGCCACAGCGCTCGCGGCGCTGACGGAATAGACTGTTGCCACGAAATGTTGCGTCCTTAGAATAAGAAGGATGTTCAAGGTGCCGGTCGGTTGCTGAAGCTGCGCGTGATCCCCTGCCTCGACGTCAAGGACGGGCGGGTGGTCAAGGGCGTCAACTTCGTCTCGCTGCGCGACGCCGGCGACCCGGTGGAGCAGGCGGCGGTGTACGACGCGGCCGGCGCCGACGAGCTGACCTTCCTGGACATCACCGCGAGCCACGAGCGGCGCGACACCATGCTCGACGTCGTGGCGCGCACGGCGGCGAGGGTGTTCCTGCCGCTCACCGTGGGCGGCGGCGTGCGCACGACCGCCGCCATGCGCGCCCTGCTGCTGGCCGGGGCCGACAAGTGCAGCATGAACTCCGCGGCCGTGTCCCGCCCGGAGCTGGTGCGCGAGGCGGCAGGGAAGTTCGGCAGCCAGTGCGTCGTGGTTGCGGTCGACGCCAAGCGCGCGCGGCCGGGCGAGTGGCACGTGTTCACCCATGGCGGGCGTCAGGACACCGGGCGCGACGCGGTGGCATGGTGCCGGGAGGCGGCGGCGCTGGGCGCGGGAGAAATCCTGCTCACCAGCATGGACCGCGACGGCACCGGCCAGGGCTTCGACCTCGAATTGCTGCGCGCGGTGTGCGGCGCGGTGCGGGTGCCGGTGGTGGCGTCGGGCGGCGTCGGCACGCTCGATCATTTCGTGCAGGGTGCCCGGGCCGGCGCCA
>CAXTVL010000521.1:0-2325 GCA_964247515.1 uncultured Acetobacteraceae bacterium
CGCCCAGGGCGTGTCGATCCGGCTCGGGGCTTGCGTCCAGCGCATCGACGGCATCCACGGGCGCGTGGCGGGCGTCCGCCTCGAGGGCGGCGCGACGGTCCCGGCCGACCTGGTGGTCGCGGCGGTCGGCATCGAGCCCGTCGACCGGCCACTGCGCGACGCCGGCGGGGCGGCCGATCCGCGTCGGGTCGGCGCAGAACGCGACCGACCAGGCGCTCCACGTCGCCAGGACGCTGACCCGGGACGCCCGGCCATACCGGGCGCTGCCGTGGGTCTGGTCGAACCAGTACGATTTGCGTCTGCAGACGCTAGGCATCTCCGCCGGCCACGACCGCTGGGTGGTGCGCGGCGACCCGGACCCGCGCGGCTTCTCCGTCGTCTTCCTGCACGGCGGCCGGGGATCTCGGCGCTGGACCGCGTCAACGCCACCCGCGACTTCGTGCAAGGGCGCGGCCTGATCGGCACGGTCGCGACCGCGCCGATGCCGGCGGCGATCGCCGATCCCGCCACCCCGCTCGAGGCGAACGGGTCCGCCCTCGCCGCCTGAAACAGCAAGGAAGGCCCAAGGCCCATGCCGCACATCACGGTCAACACGACGGACGGGCAGGCGGTGCCGTTGCGGGCGGCGCCCGGCGGGTCGGTCATGCAGGCGCTCCGCGACGCCGGCATCGACGGGCTGCTCGCCGTCTGCGGCGGGCAATGCTCCTGCGCCACGTGCCACGTTTATTTCGATGTCGTCGGCGAGGGCGTCCTGCCGCCGATGTCCGAGGAGGAGGACGCGCTGCTCGACGGCTCGTTGCATCGCGGCGCCACGTCGCGGCTGTCGTGCCAGATTCCGTTCGACGACCGGCTGGACGGCGCCGTGCTGACGGTGGCGCCGCTGGACTGACCGGGCGCGCCCCCCCCGCGCCGAAGCCAGCAACCAACCACACAACAAGCAACAACACAAGGAGACGTCCGATGAGCGCCACCACCTTGCCGGATCCCGGCGCGTCGCTCGCCGACCTGTCCAGCGAGACCCTGTACCGCGACCCGTACCCGATCTACGCGGCGCTGCGCCGGCAGGCACCCGTCCACCGGTTCCCGGAGACCGGGGAATGGCTGGTGACGCGCTGGGCCGATTGCCGCACCGTCGGCGCCAACCCGGCGGTGTTCGGCCCCTCGGACCACCCCGCCAGCCCCGAGGCGCGGGTGTTCGGCAACCCCAACATCCTGTCGATCCCCGGCGCCGCGCACGCCTGCCTGCGCCAGGGCATCGACATGAGCCTGCAACCGGACGTGGTCAGCGGCTACATCGAGGAACTGGCGCGCCCGATCGTGCGCGGCTACGTGGCGGCGGTGCGGCCGAACGGTGCCGCCGACCTCACCACGGAGCTGTTCGAGCCGATCAGCGTGCGCGTCGTGGCCTCGGTGCTGGGCTTGCAGGACGTGAGCAACACCACGCTGGCGCGCTGGTTCCACGCGCTGGTCGGGGGGATGCAGAACCCGGAGGACGATCCCGGCATCCTGGTCCGGCTGGACGCGGCGCGGGCCGAGATCGACGCCGTGCTGCGCCCGGCGGTCGAGCGGGTGACGGCCTCGCCCGACAACTCGCTGCTCTCGCACATGGTCCATGGCGGCATGGCGGACGGCGCCGTGCGCAGCTACGAGCGGATCGTCCCCACGATGCGGGTGTTCCTGCTCGGCGGCTCGCAGGAGCCGGGGCACGGCGCCGCCAACGCGACGCTGGGCGTGTTGCAGAACCCCGACGCCCGCGCGGCGCTGATCCGCGATCCCGCCGGCATGGCGATGCGCGCCTACGACGAGGGGCTGCGCTGGATCACGCCGATCGGCCTCACGCCCCGCCTCAGCCGCGCGGCGTTCGAGTTGGGCGGCACCACCATCCCGAGCGGCGCGCCGGTGGCCGTCATCCTCGCCTCGGCCAACCGCGACGAGGCGTTCCACGACCAGCCGGACGCGTTCCGGCTCGACCGCAAGCGCCGCCAGCACGCGAGCTTCGGCTACGCGCCGCATTTCTGCTCGGGCCACGCGCTGGGCCGGGCGATCGGCCGCATTTCGCTCGAGGAGGCGTTCACGTCCCTGCCCAATCTGCGCCTGGACGAGACCGCCGAGCCCGAGACCAGGGGCTGGCGGTTCCGCGGCGTGACCCGCCTCCCCGCCCGCTGGGACGCCTGACCCGGCGGACGGGTTCGCCGGACCTACCCGGCGGCGATCAGCGGCGCCAGCGCCCGGTAGTCGTCCGCCCGTGGCGAGCGCCGCCGCCAGGCCAGGCCGATCGTGCGCCAGGCGGCGGCGCCGGCGAGCGGACGCAGCGCGATGTCCGCC
>CAXTVL010000522.1:0-2311 GCA_964247515.1 uncultured Acetobacteraceae bacterium
CCGATCACGTGGTCGCCCGCCCGCTTGGAGACCGGCATGGACTCGCCCGTCACCATCGACTCGTCGATGGCGGCGCTGCCGTCCAGCACCTCGCCGTCGACCGGCACGCCGGTGCCCGGCCGGACCCGCAGCCGGTCGCCGACCCGGATCTGGTCGAGCGCCACCTCCTCGTCGTCGTCGCCTTGGCGGAGGCGGTACGCGGTCTTGGGCGCCAGGTCGAGCAGCGCGCGGAGGGCGCCGCCGGTGCGCTCGCGCGCCCGCAGCTCCAGGAGTTGACCGAGCAGGACCAGCACGGTGATGACGGCCGCCGGCTCGTAGTAGACGTCGACGGCGCCGCCCATGGCGCGGAACCCGGCCGGGAAGCGGCCCGGCACGAAGGTCGCCGCCAGGCTGTACAGGTAGGCGGTCCCGGTGCCGAGGGCGATCAGCGTGAACATGTTGAGGTGGCCGGAGCCAAGCGAGGCCCAGCCGCGCCGGAAGAACGGCCACCCGGCCCACAGCACGACCGGGCTCGCGAGCGCGAACTGCGCCCAGACCGACATTCCCACCGGCAACGTGGCATGGCCGCCGAGATGGCCGGCCATCTCGATCACGAACACCGGCAGGGTCAACACCAGCGCCACCCAGAACCGCCGCGTCATGTCGGCAAGCTCGTGGTTCGGCGCCGCCTCCGCCGTCGCCGCCAGCGGTTCGAGCGCCATGCCGCAGACCGGGCAGCTTCCGGGGCCGCCCTGGCGGATGTCCGGGTGCATCGGGCAGGTGTAGGTGGCACCCGGCGCCGCCGGCGCGGGCCGCGGCGCGAGACGGGCGTCGGGTGCCGCCACGAACTTGGCCCGGCAGCCGGCGCCGCAGAAATGGTAGGCGATGCCCCGGTGCTCGGCACGGTGCGGCGAGGTCGCGGGATCGACCGTCATGCCGCACACCGGGTCGCGCGCAAGAGTGTCGTGCTCGTGCTCCGCGTCGCGCCGCGCCACTTGGTGTTCGCTCATGCCGACCCACATGGGGCTTCCCATGATGGGAAGGTCAAGGGAGGCTCGCATGGTGATCGGCGAGGCGGCCAAGGCGTCCGGCGTCAGCGCCAAGATGCTGCGCTACTACGAGGGCATCGGCCTGATCCCGGCCGCCGGGCGGACCCGGGCGGGCTATCGCACCTACGATGCCGGCGACATCGAGACGCTGCGCTTCATCCGCCGGGCGCGCGACCTCGGACTGTCGATGCCGCGCATCCGGCTGCTGGTCGGGCTGTGGCAGGACCGCCAGCGGCCGAGCCGCGAGGTCAAGCGCATCGCCCTGGCGCACGCGGCGGAACTGCGCGCCCGGATCGCCGAGCTGACCGCGATGTGCGCCACGATCGAGGAGCTGGCCGCCGCCTGCCACGGCGACCAGCGCCCGGACTGCCCGATCCTGCGCGACCTCGAAGGCGGCGCCAAGAGTGCTGCCGCCATCGCGATAGGGGTTGCCGCCGGGCAGCATCCCGCCTAATACCCGCCGCGCGCCCCAGCCTGCCGCCGTAGCTCAGGGGTAGAGCAATTCGTTGGTAACGAATAGGTCAGCGGTTCAATTCCGCTCGGCGGCACCAGCCTCCTACTTCGTGTGGTCCCGGTCGCCCATCAGCCTCGCCACGGTCGGCTCGATGGCCGCCGCCAGCCGTGCCTGCGCCTCGGGCGAGGGGTGCAGGGCGGGTTGCGGCGGCACCAGGTGGATGTCGTGGAACTGCGAGTCGTCGACGCGGCCGTCGCGCAGGAACAGGGCGGACTGGTCGGTGAAGCTGACTCCCGCCACCGCGCCCCGCGCGTAATGCGCCGCCAGCGCCGCGTTGATCGCCGCCGTGCTCCGCGCCACCCACGGCCCCCTATCGCTGGGCAGCACGCCGACCACCAGCACTTTGGTCCGCGGCAGCAGCGCCCGGGTGCGCGCCACCACCGTCTCGATGCCCAGCACGTCGTCCGCCGCCGGCCAGTGCAGCCGGCCGAGGTTGTTGGCGCCGATCAGCACGATGGCGAGCTTCGGCGCCAGGCCCGCGACCTCGCCGTGCTCGATCCGCCACAGCAGGTGGGAGGTGGCGTCGCCGGAGAAGCCGAGGTTGAGCGGGTGCCGGTCGCCATAGAACCGCGTCCAGGTCGGGTTGTAGTCGGGCGACTCGAACCCCTGGGTGATCGAATCGCCGAGCCACACCAGATCGACGGGCTCGCGCCTGATCTCGGCCAGCTTCTCGCGGTGCCGCTCGCCCCACCACGGCAGGTCGAGCCGCGCGATCGGCAGCGCCGCCGGCGGCAGCCGCGCGGCCATCGCCAGCAGCGCCGCGCAGGCG
>CAXTVL010000523.1:0-2308 GCA_964247515.1 uncultured Acetobacteraceae bacterium
CGGCGCCGCGCGGGCCGAGGGGGCGCTGTGCGGCGTGCCGGACGGCTACCGCGCCGTGGGGGCTGCGCGCCGGGTGTTCGCGGGCGGCGCCTGGGCGCGCGCCGCGCCAGAACATCGCAAGGCGGTGCTGCTGCGCCTGGCCGCCCTGATCCGCGAGCACGCCGAAGAGTTGGCGACGCTCGAATGCGTCGACAGCGGCAAGACCATCACCGATTGCCTGAACGAGATCGGCCATGAGGTGCCGAACTTCTTCCAGTGGTATGCCGAACTGATCGACAAGAGCTTCGGCAAGGTCGTGCCGACCGGCGAGACCGCCCTGGCGCTGATCGTGCGCGAGCCGATCGGCGTGGTCGGCCTCGTGCTGCCGTGGAACTTCCCGCTGCTGATGGCCGCCTGGAAGTTGGCGCCGGCTCTGGCGGCCGGTTGCTCGGCGGTGCTCAAGCCGGCTGAGCAGACGCCATTGACCGCGATCCGCCTGGCCGAGCGGGCGGCCGAGGCGGGGGTGCCGCCGGGCGTGCTCAACGTCGTCACCGGCGACGGCGAGACCACCGGGCGGGCCATCGGGCTGCATCCCGACATCGACGCGGTGTCGTTCACCGGCTCGACCGAAATCGGCGCGCGCTTCCTGCACTACGCCGCCGACAGCAACATGAAGACGGTCGGACTCGAGATGGGCGGCAAGAGCCCGCTGATCGTGCTCGACGACGCCGTGCTGGACGACGAGGCGATCTCCAGCATCGTCATGGCCGCGGTCTGGAACGGCGGCCAGAACTGCTCGGCCAACATGCGCCAGATCGTGCGCAACCGCACCGTGATCATCATCGCCCACCGCCGCGAGGAGTTCGTCGCCAAGGTGCAGGCACGAATGCAGGGCTTGGTCGTCGGCGACCCGCTCGATCCCGCGACTGACATCGGCGCCATGGTCACCGCCGAGCATCGTGACCGGGTGATGGGCTACATCGCCGCCGGGCAGGCCGAGGGCGCTCGAATCCTGCTGGGCGGGCAGGCGCGGGGCGACCTACCCGGCTACTTCGTGGCGCCGACTCTGTTCGACGGGGTGACGCCCGGCATGACCATCGCGCGCGAGGAGATTTTCGGACCGGTGCTCGGCGTGATGGAGTGCGACAGCGCCGAGGAGGCGTTGCGGATCGCCTCGGACACGCCATTCGGCCTGCACGCGACGATCTTCACCTGCGATGTCAACCGCGCCATTTCGTTGGCCCGCCGGCTGCCGTGCGGCACCGTGGCGGTCAACAAGTTCACGGAGGCGATGGACCAGTACCTTCAAACGAAATCTATTTGGTTCGAGATCGCGCCGTCCGCGTGAGCAACTCCGCCCCCCGAGCCGCCGCGACGGTGATGCGCCTCGGCAAAGCGGACTCGGTCGGCGTGGCGTTGACCGACCTCCACGAGGACATGCCGCTTGGCATCGGCGGACTGCGCGCCACCGGCTTCGTGCCGCGCGGCCACAAGGTCGCGTTGCGCGATCTCGCGAGCGGCGAGCCGGTGCTCAAGCTGGGCTTGCCGATCGGGGTGGCGGTGGGTGGGATCGTGGCCGGCAGCCATGTCGCCTCGCACAACCTCAGCTTCCGGCAGATGCCGCTGGCGCACGGCCATGGGTTTCGCAACAGCGGTCCGGTGCCGCCGCTGCCGTCCGGAGCGACATTCGAAGGCTACCTGCGAGCAGATGGGCGGGTAGGCACCCGCAACGTGCTGCTGGCGATGGCCACGGTTAACTGCTCCGCGACGGTGGCGCGCCGCATCGCGGAGCGTTTCCGGGCCACGGTCGACTTGTCGCGCACGCCCGGCATCGACGGCGTGGTGGCCCTCACGCACCAGCACGGGTGCAGCGTCCGTGCCGATGGGCCGGGCATGGACCTGCTCCGCCGTACGCTGGGCGGCTACGCCCGGCATCCCAACGTGGCCGGCGTGCTGGTGGTCGGGCTCGGTTGCGAGGACAACCAGGCCGACGCCTTTCTCGCCGCCGCCGGGCTGCACGCCTCGGAGACGCTGGCAGTGCGGCTCATCCAGCAGGAAGGCGGCACCGCCGCGACAGTCGCCGCCGGAGTCGCCGCCCTGACGGAAATGCTGCCGCGCGCCGTCGCGATCCGCACCCGCGTTCCGGCCCGCCATCTCGTGCTCGGTGTGCAGTGCGGCGGTTCCGACGGGTTCTCCGCCATCACCGCGAACCCGGCGCTGGGCCGCGCCGCGGATCGCCTGGTCGCCGACGGCGGCACCGTCATCCTGTCCGAGACACCCGAGATCTACGGGGCCGAGCGCCTGCTGCTCGACGGCGCCCGCGTGGCCC
>CAXTVL010000524.1:0-2307 GCA_964247515.1 uncultured Acetobacteraceae bacterium
CCCGGCGCGGGATCGCCCGCAACTGGCTGCTGGCGCACGCGGTCGTGGCGGCGCTGTCGCTGCCGTGGTTCGTGGCGATGTACCTGTTTGTCGGCGGCCAGCTCGGCGCCGGGGTCGACTGGGTGCCGCCGCTGACGCTGGACCGCGCCTGGTCCACGGTGGCGTCGGTGTTCCTGTTCCGCATCTCGAGCCTGATCAGCGTCCGGCTGTCTCCCGAGGGCCTGCCGGGGTTCGGGTTGCTGGTGGCCGGGATGGCGGCGTGCGGCGCCGTGGCGCTGTGGCGCAGCGGCAGGCGCGGCGTGCTGGCGGTGCTGTTGCTCGGCTGCGCGCTGCTGCCGGCGAGCCTGGCCGCGATCTCGCTGGTGCGCCCGGTCTGGATGCCGCGCTACGTGCTGTGGAGCGGGGTGCCGTTCTGCCTGCTGGCGGGCGTCGGCGCCGCGACCCTGCCGCGCGGCGCGCGGGTGTTCGCGGCGGGCGCCCTGATCGCGCTCGCGATCGCCAACCTCGCGCCGTACTACGCGGTCGAGACCAAGCCGCGCTGGGATCTCGCGGCGGACGAGCTGCTGCGCTCGATGGGCCAGGGCGACCTGGTGCTGGTCGACGACCCGCAGGCGGTCGCCATGATGAACCTGTACCTGGCCCGCGCCGGCGCCGCGCTCGACCCGGACCAGTGGACCACCGACGTCGCGGTCGCGGCGACGGCATTGGCGAGTGCGGCGCGGGTGTGGGCGGTCCAGGGCACGGTCGGCCAAGCCGACGAGCGCACGCCGGACGGCTTCATCGCCCGCCTGGCACCGCTGGGTGCCCCGGCATCGCGCGTGGCGGAGGGCCTCGACGTGCGGCTGCTGCGCTTCGACGGGGCCGCCCAGCCTTATTGACGGCGCGTCACCGCCGCCAGCACCGCAGCACCCGTCGCCGCCGAGAGCAGCGAGCCCGCGAACACCGCGAGCTTCAGCTCGGCGGTGCGCTCGCCGCGGGGGAACGCCAGATTGCCGATGAACAGGCTCATGGTGAAGCCGATGCCGCACAGGATCGCGGCACCATAGACCATGCCCCAGGTGAGCCCGTCCGGCAGCCGCACCAGCCGCATCCGGCTGGCGAGCCAGGTGACGCCGAACACCCCCGCCTGCTTGCCCACGAACAGGCCCGTGGCGATGCCGGGCACCACCGGGTCGGCCAGCGTGTGCCAAGTGAGCCCGGCCAGCGGCAGGCCGGCGTTGAACAGGCCGAACAGCGGCAGCACGCCATACGCCACCAGGCCGTTCAGCACGTGTTCGAGCCGCTGTCCCGGGCTGCGCTCGCCCGCCATCGGCACCACCATCGCAACCGCGACGCCGGCCAGCGTCGCGTGGACCCCGGAGCGGCCGAAGCAGGCCCAGCTCCCCACGAAGCCGCGCCGGCCCGGCGCCCGCCGGCGCACGCCCGCGCGGGTGAGGCCGCGCCGCACCGCCCAGACCAGCGCCGCGAGGCCCAGCGCCGCGAGGTTGAGGTGCGCCGTGTAGAACAACGCGATGATCAGGATGGCGCCCAGGTCGTCGATGATCGCCAGCGCGGTCAGGAACACCTTGAGCCCGGGCGGGATGCGCGGGCCGAGCAGTTGCAGCACCGCCAGCGAGAACGCGATGTCGGTGGCGACCGGGATCGCCCAGCCGCGCAGCGCACTCGGGTCGTGCCTGCCCCACGCGACGTAGATCAGCGCCGGCACCACCATCCCGCCCAGCGCCGCCGCCAGCGGCGCCGCCGCCCGCGGCAGCGAGGCGAGCTGGCCGCGCGTGACCTCGCGCCGGATCTCCAGCCCGACCAGCAGGAAGAAGACCGCCATCAGCCCGTCATCGACCACGAAGGCGAGGTCGGCCTGCAACCGCAGCGTGCCCAGCAGCAGCGCGACCGGCAGGTGCAGCATCGCGAAGTAGGCGCCTGCGGCCGGCGAGTTGGCCCACGCGATCGCGGCCATTGCCGCCAGCACCAGCACCACGCCACCGGATGCCTCGCCACGGATGAACGCCAGGAGCAGGCCGAGCCCGCGACGGCGTTGCCTCATCGCGCGGTGCGGGCGATCGCGATCAGCACGGCGGCGCCGGCCGGGACCAGCGCCAGCGCGGCGCCGAGCCCCGCGTGCTGCGCCACGAAGCCCAGCAGCGGCGGCCCGCCGAGCAGCCCCACATAGCCGATGGTGGCGGCGGTCGCGACCGCTTGCGGGCCACGCCGCCCGGCGGCGCTGAGCACCACCGGGACCACGTTGGCGCGCCCCCCCCCGGCCCCCGCGCACGACGCCGCCGCCCCCCCCGGGTCGCGCCCGGCGCCGCC
>CAXTVL010000525.1:0-2299 GCA_964247515.1 uncultured Acetobacteraceae bacterium
GCTTCGCCCAAGATTCGCAGGACGGCCTCGACGACGCCTCCCCCGCGCGCCGGCTGCGCCGCGGCTTCGACATCACCGCCTAGCAGGAGTTCCCATGAGCAGCATCGCCTCCGTCGCGGCCCAGCAATCCGCCGCCGCCGCCGCGAACGGCGCGTCATCCTCCGGCGCCGCCGCCTCGCCCGACGCGCTCGGCTCGCTGTCGAACAACTTCGACAGCTTCCTGAAGCTGCTGATGACCCAGTTGCAGAACCAGGACCCGACCAGCCCGCTGGACACCAACCAGTTCACCACCCAGCTGGTGCAGTTCTCCAGCGTCGAGCAGCAGATCAAGTCCAACACCAGTCTCGGCACGCTGATCCAGCTCACCCAGTCGGGCCAGGTGGTGCAGTCGACCCAGATGCTGGGACACCAGGTCTCGGTCGCCTCGACCAAGCTGCCGTTGCAGAACGGCGCCGGCGCGCTGCAATTCACCTCCACCACGCCGGAGCCGGTCAACATCGCGATCACCAACGCGCGGGGCCAGCAACTGCTCGGCGCCACCGTCACCGCCACCACCGGCAGCAACACCTGGAAGTGGGACGGCAAGGACCAATCCGGCAACCAGCTGCCGGACGGCGCCTACAGCGTCACCGTCACCGGCCAGAACGCCGACGGCTCGACCACGCCGCTCGCCTTCACCGTCGAGGGCACCGCGACCGGGGTGAAGCAGAACGGCACCGCCGTGCAGTTGCAACTGGGCGACCTGCCGGTGGACTTCTCCGCGGTGCGCTCGGTGGTCAACTGAGCGGCGCCGCCGCGCGGACGTTAACCACGCGGTAAGCCTGTCGCGGCACCTTGCGCCATCGCCGGGACGGTTGGCGACAGGGGTGCCGCGACACATGGCCAGGACGATGCTTTCGCGCGGGGACGCGCCATGAACGGCCTGCTGGCCGGCCTGCGCGGGCTCGGGCGCACGCGGCTGATCGCCATGGCGGCGGTGGCGCTGCTGGTGGTGGCCGGCCTCGCGGCGCTCGCGATGCAGGGCGGCTCGGCCCCGATGGCGCTGCTCTACGGCGACCTCGACCTGCGCGAGGCCGGCCAGATCGCCGAGCAGCTCGACGCGCAGCACATCCCGCACAGCCTGGCGCAAGGCGGCACGCAGATCATGGTGCCGGACGCCCAGGTGGCGCCCGCCCGGCTGCTGCTGGCGCGACAGGGGCTGCCGTCCGGCGGCTCGGTCGGCTACGAGATCTTCGACCGTGGCGACAGCCTGACCGCGAGCCAGTTCCAGCAGGGCATCAACGAGACCCGCGCCCTGGAGGGCGAGCTCGCCCGCACCATCCGCGCCATGGCCGGGGTGCGCGGCGCGCGCGTGCATCTGGTGCTGCCCAAGCGCGAGCCGTTCGCGCGCGACCGGCAGCAGGCGCAGGCCTCGATCATGCTGACCCTGGCCGGGGCGACCCGGCTCGACCGCGAGGGCGTGCAGGCGATCCTGAACCTGGTGTCCGCCGCCGTGCCCGGGCTGCGCCCGCACGACATCGCACTGGTCGACAGCCGCGGCGACGTGCTGGCCAAGGCGGGCGAGCCGGTGGATGCCGACGGCACCGCCTCGGGTGGCGACATCCGGCACGCGACCGAGACCCGCCTGGCGCGCGCCGTCGAGGACATGCTCGACCGCAGCCTGGGCCCCGGCCACGTCCGCGCCGAGGCGGCGGTCGACTTCGACTTCTCGCAGTTGCGGCAGACGCAGGAGAAGTTCGACCCGGAGAGCAAGGTCGAGCGCAGCACGCAGACCGTCACCGACAAGACCTCCAGCACCGAGGCCGCCGCCAGCGTCTCGGTGCAGAACAACCTGCCCAACGCCAACGCCGGCAGCACGCCGGGTGCCGGCAGCCAGGAGCAGCGGCAGGAGGAGACCGCCAACTACGAGATCAGCAAGACCGTCAGCACGCTGGTGCGCGAGCAGCCGCAGATCCAGCGCATCAGCCTCGCGGTCATGGTCGACGGCACCACCGCGACCGCGGCCGACGGCGGCACCACCTACCCGCCGCGCAGCGCCGACGAGCTGGCGCGCATCGAGACGCTGGTGCGCGGCGCCATCGGCTTCGACGCCAAGCGCGGCGACAAGGTCGACGTGGTCAACATGCGCTTCGCGACCGAGCCGGGCGACACCGGCGCGCCCCCGCATGGCCTGCTCGCCACCGCCGCGGCCAGCGCCTTCCCGCGCCTGGCGCAGACGGCGCTGATCGGCGTGCTGGGCCTGGCGGCGCTGTTGCTGGTGCTGCGGCCGATGCTGCGCAAGCTGGCGCCGCCGCCAGGC
>CAXTVL010000526.1:0-2281 GCA_964247515.1 uncultured Acetobacteraceae bacterium
GGCCTACGTGCTGGGCGGGCTGTTCAGCGCGCTGGGCGGCCTGGCGCTGACCATGACCACCGGCATCGGCTCGGCGCTGTCAGGCACCTACTACACGCTGAGCGGCGTGGCCGCGGCGGTGATCGGCGGCGTCAGCCTGCTGGGCGGGCGCGGCGGCGTGGTGGGGCCGGTGCTGGCGGCGTTCGTGCTGACGCTGATCCCGACCGACCTGATCTTCCTCGACATCGACCCGAACTACGGCCAGGTGATCCAGGGCACGCTGATCGTGCTGGTGGTGATGGCCGGCGGCCTCGCCGCCCTGTTCAAGCGCCAGCCGTGAGCGCGCCGGCGACCCGGCCCCAGGTGACGGCGTGGCTGGGCCAGAACTCGGTCGTCGTGCTCGTATTGCTGTTGGCCGTGCTGGTGGGCGGCATCGCGGCGGTCCGTCCGGGCACGGTGACGCTGGGCTGGGTCTCCAACACGCTGCTGTTCGCGGTGCCGTTGGGCCTGATCGCCGGCGGGCAGACGCTGGTGATGCTGACCGGCGGGATCGACCTGTCGGTGGCCGCAATCGCCACCGGCGCCGCCTATCTGCTCACCGCCAACGCCACCCAGCTCGGCCCCGGGGCGGTCGCGCTGGCGCTGGCGCTGGGGTTGGGCGTGGGCTTGCTGAACGGCCTCGGTGTCGCGGTGTTCGGGGTGCAGCCGCTGGTGATGACGCTGGGCAGCGGGCTGATGACCGAGGGCGCGCTGGTGGTCTACAGCCAGAAGGCGATCGGCACCTTGCCGCGGGTGCCGGGCTATGTCCTGGCGCTGGGCAGCGGCAAGCTGTTCGGGCTGGTGCCGCTCAGCCTGTTCCTGTGGGTGCCGGTGGCCGCCCTGCTGATCCTGGGGCTGCGGCGATCGGGGCTGGGCCGGCTGCTCTACGCGGTGGGCGACAACCGCCACGCCTGCCGGCTGGCCGGCGTGCGGGTGTGGCGGGTGCTGCTCAGCGCCTATCTCGGCTGCGGCCTGCTCAGCGCGGTGGCCGGGCTGGTGCTGGTGGGGACCACCAACGCCGCCGACCTCAGCCTGGCCAACGTCTACCTGCTGCCCTCGGTGGCCGCGGCGATCATCGGCGGCACCTCGATCTTCGGCGGCCGCGGCGGCTATGCCGGGACCGTCGTGGGGGCGATCATCCTCACCGTGCTGGACAGCCTGCTCACCCTGCTCGACGCGCCGGAGCCGCTGAAGCAGATCCTGTACGGCTCGCTGATCCTGCTGCTCGCCGCCGCCTACACCCGGCTCACCGAGTAGGCGCTCAGCTACGCACCCCGCCGCTGTTGTTGGCGCCGTTGCCGGTGCCCGGCGTGTAGCCGGGGCTGATCGTGGCACGGTCAGGCACGCCGGACGCCGGGGTCCAGCCGAGGGTGGCGGCGATGTCCGCGGCGGAGCCGCTGGTCTTGTTGTCGGCCTGCGCCATGCCGCCGGCGGCGATCGGCGTGTCCTTGGCGCCCAGCGCCAGATTGCCCTTGATCGTGTCGCCGGAGCCGGCCCGGGTGCCGCTGTTGGCGTCGGTGCCGGCAATGATGCCGTTGCCAGGGGTGCCGTCGGAGACGTTGTTGGCGAGCGTGTCGTTGGCCGACCCCATGAGCGCGAAGCCACGGCCGTAGGCGTTGTTCTGGGCCAGGTTGTTGGAAAAACTGTTGCCGCTGTCCTGCTTCGCGTCGCTCTTGTACGAATCGTCGGAGAAGGCGTCGTCGCCGGCCTGCGACACCTGGTTGCCGCCGACCTTGTTGCCGGACGAGCCGTTCATCAGCGCGATGCCGTCGGCGTTGCTGCCGGCGATCAGGCTGTCGGACACCCGGCTGTCGCGGGCGCCGTCGAGCCGCACGCCGTTCGAGCCGGCGCCATCGACGGTGACGTGGCTGACCGAGGCGTTGTTCGCATCCCGCACCAGCACGCCGGCGGCGTCCGGCATCGAGCTGCGCTTGGAGGCGCTGTCGTCCACCTTGAGGTTGGACAGCGACGCGCCGGTGCCGGTCAGCGTGATGGCGCTGCTGTCCTGGTTGGTCGCCTTGAGCACGGTCTTGTCGCCGGCGCCGCTGACCCCCACGCCGTCGGCCTTGAGCGTGCCGCTATGGGCGTAGGTGCCGGCGCCGAGGAACACCGACTTGCCCTGCGCCTTCGCGGCATCGAACGCCTTCTGCAACCCGGCGGTGTCGTCGGTGGCGCCGTCGCCCTTGACACCGAAATCCTTGGCGTCGATCGAGTTGGCCGGCCGCTGACTTTGGGCAGGGGCGCCGGCACCTACGCCCATAGC
>CAXTVL010000527.1:0-788 GCA_964247515.1 uncultured Acetobacteraceae bacterium
ACCGCAGGAATCGGACAGCGACTTCCTGGCGAGGATCGGCGGCAGTCCGGCGCCCGACGCCGGCGTGCCGGGCTGCGCTGTCGGGGGTGCCGCCGTCGCCGGCCGCGGCAACGCCAACCGGCAGCGCGCAACCGCCCCTTCTCGCGCGCATCGGTGCCGGCATCGGCCAAGGCCTGATGGACTTGCCGCAGACAGTAGCCAAAGGGCTCGCCAGCATAGGCCAGTGGGTCGACGATCGCGTGCCCGCCATGGCCCGTCTGGACGCGGCCACGGGGTCGAGCGCGGCTGGCATCCAGCAGAGCGTCAAAGCCGACCAGGACGCCTACAACGCACAGTATGGCGGCGACACCGCAGCCAATGTCGGGCGCGTGGGTGGGCAGTTGGTCGCGACATTGCCTGCCTTGGCAGCGACGGGCGATGCGATTGGTGCAGCCGGCGAAGCCGTGGCGCCCGGCCTCGGCAATTTCTTGACCGGCAGCGGCGGCGGCAACCTGCTGATGCGAGGCCTCTCGGCAGGCGTGGCCGGGGCGACCCAAGGCGCCGCGGCGGCGGCGCTCACTTCGGGAACATCCAATACCCCGGTGGGTCGACAGATGCTTGAGGGCGCGCTGAGCGGCGGCGCCGTCGGCGGTGCCCTGCCGGTAATCGGAGGCCTTGCCCGTGGTGCCACGGCCGCGTTGACCGGCATCGGCGCCACGGTCGACCCGGAAACGGCACGATTGGCGCAGGTGGCGCGTCAGATGGGTATCCCAGTCAGCGCGCCGCAGATATCGGGCAACAGCTTGGTC
>CAXTVL010000527.1:798-2277 GCA_964247515.1 uncultured Acetobacteraceae bacterium
GTAGAAATGCTCCTGCCCGCCCAGCCGCACCCGGCCCTGCCGCCGGTGCCGCGCCCCCGCCCGCGCCGCCCCCCCCTCCCCCCGCCCGATGGGCTGCGCCCGGCGCCCGCACGCACGGCGCGCCAACGCCGCGGCGCAGCAGGCCGGATGGAACCGGGCGCTCGCGGCGCAGATGGGCGAGAGCGCCCCCAGCATCACGCCCGACGTCATGGACGCGGCGGCGACGCGCATCGGCGGCGTGTTCAACGCCGTCGCGCAACGTACGACGATACGTGCCGACAACTCCTTCATGGCAGCGCTGCACGGCATCGAGACCGACGCGGCGCAGACCCTCCCCGCGTCCGAGCAGGCGCCGATCAACACCCAGATCGGCAACCTGCGCGACGCCGCGGCCACCGGCAACGGCACGATTAGCGGCGACGCCTATCAGGCGCTCACCCGCCGCGGCGCTCCGCTCGACCGGCTGGCGCAGTCGGGCGACCCCAACCTGATGTTTGCCGGCCAGCAGATCCGCAACGCGCTCGACGACGCGTTCCAGCGCTCGGCCTCGCCGGCCGACCAAGCGGCGCTGACCGAGGCGCGCGCCCAGTGGCGGGCGATGAAGACGATCCAGCCGCTGGCCGAGAAGTCGACCACCGGCGACATCTCGCCGGCGCTGCTGATGGGGCAGGTGCGCAGCGCATCGGCCCGCTTCGACGGCTCGACCAGCGGCATGGCCTACACCGGCGGCGGCCCGATGGGTGACCTCGCCCGTATCGGGCAGGCGTTCCTGAAGGCGCCCCCAGACAGCGGAACCGCGGCGCGGATGCTGACCAACAGCCTGTTCACCGGCGGGATCGGCGGCGCCGCGATCGCTGGCGGCAACCCTGCCACGCTGCTGACCGCCCCCGCCAGCTTGGCCGCCAACCGCCTGTTGGGCGCTTACGTGCGCAGCGATGGGTTCGCCAACCGACTGATCCGGTCGGGCCTAGCGGGGCCGAATGTCCCGCCCGGGCCGGTCAACCTGCTGCTCGGTCAGGTACGACCATATGCTGCCCCCGCCGCGGCGCTTGTAGACCAGAGTGTAGTCCCACCATAGGCAGCAGCAGGCCAGCGCCGCACCGAACGTGTACAGGAAAATGCGCCACGTCAGCAGCGTGACCCAGCCAGTGTAGGCTTCGACGATGATGAAGAAGAGCGTCACCACGGCAAGCAAAGCCAGGCGACGCGCTCGCTCCACGCCAATCAGCCAGATCAACAGGCCCACAAGCGCCAGCAGCCAGCACAGCACGGTCAGCACCGCACGTCCCTCCCTCCCGGCGGCCATCCGCCAACGGTTGCGCATACGCAATTGCCGTGCCGGTCCGCGCGGCCGATCCCATCCTCGAAGGACCCGCGATGCCGCATCCCGACACCCCGCTGCTCGACCACCTGTTCCAGCAGCGCGACGCCGGCTCGGTGCTGGTCACGCCGACCGGCGGCCCCGGTGCGCAGCGTCGC
>CAXTVL010000528.1:0-2268 GCA_964247515.1 uncultured Acetobacteraceae bacterium
GCCGAGGCGTACAGCCTGTGGGCGTGGGACCCGGCCAGTCCGGCCGCCACCGCCCACGCTGCCGCCGACGGTGATGCTGAACGCGCCAGGCGAGGCGGTGACGGGCAAGGACGGCTTGCGGGTGACGTTCGGACCCGACAGCGCCGCCCTCAACCCGGCGACCGACGCCGCCTTGCGCGCCCTGGTGCACGCGCCGGGGCGCACGCCGCAGACCGACTTCGGCGTCGCGGCGTACGCGGCCGGGGCGCCGGACGACCCATCGGCGGCGCGGCGGCTGTCATTGTCGCGGGCGTTGGCGGTGCGCAGCGTGCTGATCAATGAAGGCGTGACGTCGGTTCACATCTATGTAAAAGCATTGGGCGCGCCGCCCGCGGAGGATAAGCCAGCCGACCGGGTCGACGTCACGACGACGCGGACCGAGCCGGCGACCAAAGCGAGCCAGTAGCAATATGCATATGACCCGGCCCACGCAATACATCCTCCGCATGGTGCTGTTCCTTGTGGTGGTCGGGATCGTTGCTGCGGTGCTCGCGAAATCGCTGGTCACGGCGTTCGCCAACAACGTGCCGCTGAACAGTTTCATCCTGCTGGTGCTGGCGGTGGGCATCACCTGGAACCTGCTGCAAGTGGTCCGCCTGACGCCGGAAGTGACTTGGCTGCAGACATTCACCCGCGCCCGCTCCGGCATCGCGACCCTGCCGCAGCCGCGCCTGTTGGCGCCGATGGCCAGCATGCTGGCGGCCAAGCCCGCCCGGACCCGCGACGGCCAGGAACGCCTCACCCTGTCCTCGGCGGCGATGCGCTCGCTGCTCGACACCATCAGCAGCCGGCTCGACGAGAACCGGGAGCTGTCGCGCTACATGGTGGGGCTGCTGATCTTCCTGGGCTTGCTCGGCACGTTCTGGGGCCTGTTGCTGACGGTGAGCTCGGTGAGCGACGTGATCAACGGCATGTCGGTGGGGTCGGGCGACATCAACACGCTGTTCGACCAGCTCAAGGCCGGGCTGGCGCGGCCGCTGCGCGGCATGGGCACGGCGTTCTCGTCCTCGATGCTGGGCCTGACCGGCGCGCTCGTGCTCGGTTTCCTCGATCTCACCGCGGGCCAGGCGCAGAACCGCTTCTACAACGAGCTTGAGGAGTGGCTCGCCGGCATCACGCGTCTCTCGTCCGGGGTGCTGGGCGGCGAGGGCGAGGCGTCGGTGCCGGTCTACGTGCAGGCGCTGCTGGAGCAGACCGCCGAGAACATGGAGCACCTGCAGCAGATCCTGGTCCGCGGCGAGGACGGCAGGCGCGACGCCAACAACGCCATCCAGTCGCTTGCCGAGCGCATCGCCACGCTGTCGGAGACCATGCGCGCCAACCAGCAGATCATGCTGCACGTGGCCGAGAACCAGCAGAGCCTGGCCCCTGCCCTGGCCCGCCTCAGCGACCGGCGGCAGGACAGCGGGATGGAGGACGCGATCCGTGGGCATCTGCGCAACATCGAGATGTACGCGCTGCGCCAGCTCAACGAGTCCGAGCAGGGCCGGGCGCAGAGCACGGCGGAGCTGCGCAACGACATCCGGGTGCTGACCCGCACCATCGCGGCGCTCGCGGAAGACCAGTCGAAGTGAGCGCGCGCTAGGCCATGGCGCGCCGCCGCAACAGCCACGCCGGCGAGACGCTGAACGCCTGGCCGGGCTTCGTCGACGCGCTGTCGACCCTGCTCATGGTCATCATCTTCGTACTGCTGGTGTTCGTGCTGGCGCAGGCGTTCCTCTCGGTGGCGCTGTCCGGGCGCGATCAGGCGCTGACACAACTGCACCGCAAGATCGCCGAGATGTCCGACCTGATCACCCTCGAGCACGGCCGCTCCGACGCGTTGCGCGCCTCGGTGGGGCAGGCCGACCAGGCGCTGCGCGCGGCCGTCGCGGAGAAGGACGCGTTGGCCGCCCAGCTCTCGGTGACACGACGCGACGT
Organism: uncultured Acetobacteraceae bacterium; assembly: GCA_964247515.1. Lineage (GTDB taxonomy): Bacteria > Pseudomonadota > Alphaproteobacteria > Acetobacterales > Acetobacteraceae > CAVRQM01. The sequence goes on from CAXTVL010000528.1 coordinate 1,960, forward strand.
CGCGAGTTCCGGCGCCGAGCGCGACCGGCTCCGCGCCGAGCGTGACACGCTGACCGCCCGACTCGACGACGCAAAGCTGCGGGCCGAGGCGTCACAGGCCCGCAGCCTCGCCCTGGAGGCGCAGCAGGCGACGGCCGCCAAGCTCGCGGACGCGGCCGGCCGCGACGCTGCCCAGCAATCGGCGCAACTGCAGGCGGCACGGGGCCAGCTGGCGGCCAACGCCACCGACCTCAGCCGTGCCGGCGAACAGGTGGCGGCGCTCACCGCCGGCCGCGACGCGCTCCAGCGCCAGGCGCAGGACGCCGCAGC
>CAXTVL010000529.1:0-2267 GCA_964247515.1 uncultured Acetobacteraceae bacterium
GGGCGGGCGCGAGGCGCCCGGCGCGCCCGACCCGCTGGCGCTGGTCGACCCGACCGAGGCCGGCAGCCAGGACGGTGCCGCCCTGGCGCGGCGGCTCGGCTGGCACCCGGCCGCGACGGTGGGCGCGCGGGACGGCACCGAAGTGGCCTGGATGCTGGCGCATTTCGCCGCCGGGCGCGGCGTGCTGCCCCGTTCCGCCCTGCTGGCCGAGCCGTCGCTGCGGGTGGTGGCGACCATCCCGCCCGACGCCTACGAGCCGATCGGCTACGGGGCGGCGCTGGTGCGCCAGGTGCTGAGCCGCAACGCCGCCGGCTTCGTCGCCTTCCTCGAAACCCCGCCGGCCCGCGCGGCGCTGGCCCAGGCCGGATTGGAGCGCGCGCCATGAGCGAGGTCGCCGGGATCGCCGAGGACGTGCAGCGTCACCCGCTGGTCCGCCGCCTGGCGCACTGGGCGCAGGCGCTGGCGGTTCTGATCATGGTCGGCAGCGGCTGGCGCATCTACAACAACGTGCCGATCTTCCCGTTCAGCTTCCCGCTCTGGATCACCCTGGGCGGCGACCCCGACTACTCCTACGCCCGCGCCAACGAGAGCGGCACCGGCAACGCGATCGCCTGGCATTTCGCCGGCATGTGGCTGCTGCTGGCGGGGTTCGCGGTCTATGTCGGGCACAGTCTGCTGACCCGGCACTTTTGGCGCGACCTGTTGCCGGTCTCGCCGCGCGGCTTCTGGCGCGACTTCGTGGCCGCCGCGACGTTCCGGCTGCAGCACCGGCTCGGCGAGTACAACGGCGTGCAGAAGGTGTTCTACTGGGGCGTGCTCGGCGCGCTCGCGATGATGTTCGTCTCCGGCCTCGCGATCTGGAAGCCGGTGCAGCTCTACCCGCTGACCTGGCTGATGGGCGGCTTCGATTTCGCCCGCGTGGTGCATTTCTTCTTCATGGCGGCGATCGTGGGGTTCCTGCTGGTCCACGTGGCGCTGGTGGCGCTGGTGCCCAAGACGCTGGTGGCGATGGTCACGGGCGAAGCGCGCGGAGGCCATTCGTGACCGGTCCCGAAGTCGCGCGCCGCACGCTGCTGCGCCAGAGCCTCAGCCTCGGCGCGCTCACCCTGCTGACCGGCTGCGACATCAGCGACACCGACGCGGTGCAGGGCGCGCTGCACGCCGTCTCGCGCTGGAACGACCGGGTGCAGGCGGCGCTGTTCGACCGAAAGACCTTGGCGCGCACCTACGCCGAGAGCGAGGCGGTGCGCGACTTCCGCTTCAACGCCTATTACGGCGCCGACCAGTCGCCCAAGCTGTCGGCCGAGGACTACCGCCTGCATCTGGCCGGCGCCATCGCCGACAAGCGGCCGTGGCGGGTCGAGCAACTGCACGCGCTGCCGCAGGAGAGCCAGGTGACGCGGCACGTCTGCGTCGAAGGCTGGAGCATGATCGGCAAGTGGACCGGAGCGCCGCTGCGCGTCTTCTTGCAACGAATCGGCGCCGACATTACCAAACGCTATGTCGGCTACGAGTGCGCCGACGGCTATTATGGCGGCATGGACATGGCAACCGCGTTGCACCCGCAGACCATCATGGCGTTCCGGCTGTCCGACGCGACGCTGCCGACCCAGTACGGCTATCCGTTCAAGATCCGCATCCCGACCAAGCTCGGCTTCAAGAACCCGAAATTCGTGACAACCTTGTTCGTCACCGACCGGGAGCCGAACGGCTTCTGGGAGGACCGCGGCTACAACTGGTTCAGCGGCTCCTGACGCGTGGCGCCCGAGACGACATGCGCCATCGCGGTGATGGCGAAGGCGCCGCGCGCCGGCCGCGTCAAGACCCGCCTGGTGCCGCCGCTCACCCCCGAGGGGGCGCAGCGCATGAGCACCGCCTTCCTGCGCGACATCACCGGCAACATCGCCCTGGCCGCCGAGCAGGCGCCGGTCGCCGGCTGGGTCGCCTACGCGCCGGCGGGAATGGAGGGGCATTTCGACGGGCTGCTGGCGCCCGGCACGCGGTTGCTGCTGGCCGACGGCAGCACGCCGGCGCCGGATGACGTGACCGGATTCGGCCGCTGCCTGCTGCAAGCGGTCGAAGGGCTGTTGGCGCGGGGCTTCGCCTCCGCCTGCGTGCTCAACTCCGACAGCCCGACGCTGCCGACCGCCCTGCTGGTCCGCCTCGCCCGCCTGCTGGCGGCACCTGGCGTGCTTGGCGTGCTGGGCGCGGCCGAGGATGGCGGCTACTACGTGCTGGGGATGCGGCGCGCGCACGCGCGCCTGTTC
>CAXTVL010000530.1:0-2264 GCA_964247515.1 uncultured Acetobacteraceae bacterium
GCACCAGGAGGTGTTCAGCTTCATCCTGGAGCAGCTCCGCCTGGTGATGAAGGAGAAGGAGGGCAGCCTGCGCGCCGCGATCGAGGAGCGGGTGCGCGAGCAAGGCGGCCGCCTGGTCGGTTGGGCGGTGGGCGCGCAGGTGGCGCGCCGCGTCCTGGGGCAGCTCAACGCCGAGCTCGACAAGATGGGCGGTGACGGCTCGGACCTGCGCGAGGCGTTCGGCGAGTGGATGGGCCGCGAGATCGAGCGCATCGAGACCGACCCGGTGCGCGCCGCCGAGATCGGCGCGGCGCTACGCCGGGTGCTGTCGCACGGCAGCCTGCAGGGCTGGATCTGGGACGTGTGGTCGCGGCTGCGCGACGCCGTCGAGCGGGATGCGGCGCCGCCCCAGGGCCGCACCGTGGCGCTGACCGAGGCGGCGCTGCGCAACCTCGGGACACTGCTCGCGGCCGATCCGGGGGCGCGCGCCCGGCTGCAGGCGACGGCGGAGGCGGTGCTGGAACGGCTGCTGCCGGCGGCCCAGTTCGAGCTCGCCCGCTTCATCGCCGAGGTGGTGGCCAACTGGGACATGCAGACCATCACCGACCGGCTGGAATTGCGCGTCGGCCGGGACCTGCAATATGTGCGCATCAACGGCACGCTGGTCGGCTTCCTGGTCGGCGGCCTTGTCTACGCGCTGCTGCGGGCGACATTCGGACCTGTGAGTTTCTAGGGAGACCACAGCCATGCGGCTTTCGGTGCTGGACCAGTCGGCCGTCGTCACCGGGCGCTCGCCCGCGAGGTCGATCCGCGAGAGCCGGGCGCTGGCGCGCCAGGTCGAGGCGCTGGGCTACGCGCGCTCTTGGGGGGCCTAACACCACAACAGCGACAGCGTCGCCGGTTCCGCGCCCGAGGTGCTGATGGCGGCCATCGCGGCCACCACGACGCGCATCCGGGTCGGCAGCGCCGGCGTCATGCTGCCGCACTACTCGGCGCTCAAGGTGGCCGAGCAGTTCCGCGTGCTGGAGGCGATCGCCCCCGGCCGCATCGACCTCGGCCTGGGCCGCGCCCCCGGCTCGGACGGCATGACCGCGCACGCGCTGAACCCCAACGCCGCTCGCGCGGCCGAGCTGTTCCCGGCGCAGTTGCGCGACCTGCTGGCCTGGACGCAAGGCGAGCCGTTAATCGAGGGCCATCCGTTCGCCAGCGTGCGGGCGCAGCCGCGGGGGCCGGGCGCGCCCGAGGTGTGGGTGCTGGGCAGTTCCGAATACGGGGCGCAGGTGGCGGCGCATTTCGGCCTGCCGTACTGCTTCGCGCACTTCATCACCGACGGACGGGGCGCGGCCGAGGCGCTCGACCTCTACCGCGAGCTGTACCAGCCGAGCGAGCGGCACCCGGCGCCGTATGCCGCGATCAGCGCCTGGGCGCTGGCCGCCGACACCGAGGCCGAGGCGTTGCGGCAATACGCCCCGCGCGCGGTGTGGCGGCTTGGCCGCGACCGCGGCGTGTTCGACCCGCTGTCGAGCCCCGAGGAGGCGGCCGCCTACCCGGCCAGCGAGCTGGAACGCGAGCGGATGCGGCGCCACCAGGAGCGGGCGATCGTCGGCACCGGCCCCCAGGTCGCGGCGGCGCTGCGGGCGTTGGCGGGTCGTCTCGGCGTCGACGAGGTCGCGGTGCTGACCACGGCGCACGACGCGCGGGTGCGCCGGCGGTCGTACACGCTGCTGGCGGAGGCGTGCGGGATGGCGTCGATCCCCGCCGCATTGGCCGCCGAGTAGCCGCGGCCTGTCCGGGCGTCAGTGGCCCACGACGCGGTTGCGGCCCTGGCGCTTCGCGGCATACAGCCGCCGGTCCGCCAGCGACAGCACGCCGGTATGCGAGGCCGCCTCCCGGCCGGTCGCCAGACCCACGCTGACCGTCACCGCCAATCCCGGGTGCAGCGATCCCCAGTCTTGACCTTGCACCAGCAGGCGCAGGCGCTCGCACACCTGGAGCGCCGTCGCGGCGTCGGCGTCGCGCATCAGCAACACGAACTCCTCGCCGCCGTAGCGCGCGACGAGATCGGTGTCCCGGGCCCCACTCGTGAGCAGGCCCGCGACCTGGCGCAGCACCGCGTCCCCGGTCTGGTGGGAGAAGGTGTCGTTCACCTGCTTGAAGTGGTCGACGTCGATCATCGCCAACGCGTAACCGGAGTGCCGGGTCAGCAGCTCCAGGAACGCCACTTCCAGGGACCGGCGGTTGGGCAGCCCGGTCAGCGGGTCCTCCAGGCTGGCGCGCGCCAGCCG
>CAXTVL010000531.1:0-2262 GCA_964247515.1 uncultured Acetobacteraceae bacterium
GGCGCGGGCCGCCGCGCGGCGCGGCGCGCGCCCCCCACGAAAGCGCACCTGCGTCGGCTCCGAACAACTCCGCGGCAGCGCGATCGAACCCGGGACGGTCCAGGCCGAGACGCGCCTCGGCCGCGAAGCCGCCGTTGAGCGACGCCACGTCCGGCTCGGCCAGCGCCTCCAGGTCGCTCAGCACCACCATCGGCACCTTGCCGGCGTCCCGGCGCATCCGGGCGATGGCGTCGCGCGCGCGCAGCCGGCCGTGACCCATGATCACCACGGCCAGGTCGTACTCGGCGCCGCGCAGCAGCCGCAGGCAGGTTTCCAGGTCGGTCGCGACATCGGCGACGTCGTGCTCGGAGTTCATGGCGACCGAGACGCTCTGCGCCGCGGCGCTGGCCAGCTTGGCGATGAGAAGCCGCATGGTTGACTCGGCTGCCTGGGTGCGGCGGAGTCCGCATTACATTGCATTATCAGTTTGTAAGCAAAAACATAAACATAAACTGTCTATTTTGGTAACGCCACATTAGCTCCGCACACTGATTGCCTGATTGCAACAAGCGCGGTAACGTTACGAACAAGCATTGGATCGACGCCATGGCAGACCAGAAAGCGCTTCCCGCCCTGCCGCCCGGGCTCGGCGCCGACGCGCAGACCACAGTGACCTTCCTGACCGGGGTCGGCCCCGACGGCAGCCTGTCCACCGTCGATGGCAACGAGATCACCTTCGGCGAGCCACAGCACAAATGGCAGGGCGGTGCCGCCGGCACCAGCGGCGGCACGGTCGGCTACGGCTTCGCCCCCGGGGCCGCCTTCACCGCCGCCGACGAGGCCTTCATCGCCTCCGCCCTGGCGCTGTGGTCGGCGGTTGCGAACATCACCTTCGTGCCGAGTGCCACGCCGCAGGCGGTGTTCGACGCCCGCGCCTCTGGCAGCAGCGCCACGGTCGACCAGACCTCCGGCGCCGCCACCGGCGCCACGCTGGCGCAGACCACCTCCGGCAACGTCACCATCGACACCAGCATCACCGGCTGGACCGACCTTGCCTCCTACAGCCTCACCGGCGGCTACGGCCCGCACACCGTCGTGCACGAGATCGGCCACCTGCTCGGCCTGTCGCATCCGGGCAACTACAACGGCGGCGTGGCACCCAGCGACCAGTACAACGCGACCGACAGCGAGCAGTGGACGATCATGTCCTACTTTGACCCGGCGACCGATTCCGGGCAGGCGGCCGGCCAATACGCCAGCCAGTACAGCCCCACCGGCACCCAGTGGGGCATCTCGGCCGACGGTTACGCGCAGGTCTCGCAGACCTGGATGCCGCTCGACATCCTGGCAGCGCAGCGGCTGTACGGCGTGGCCGTCAACACGCCGCTCTCCGGTGGCCAGGTGTTCGGCTTCAACTCCAACGTGCAGGGCGCGATCCGCCAGTTCTTCGACTTCACCCAGAACCCGACGCCGATCGTGACCCTCTGGGACAAGGGCAGCGGCAACTCGCTCGACCTGTCGGGGTTCGCCAGCGACGCCACCGTGAACCTCAACCCGGGCACGTTCAGCAGCGCCGATGGCTTGGTCAACAACATCGGCATCGCTTACGGCACCGCGATCGACCGTGTGGTGGTGAGCGGCGGCAACGACACCATCACCGGCAACGCCGACCCCGACACGGTGGCGTTCGCCGGCGCCGGCCAGACCTATTTCGTGAGCGAGAACGGCAGCGGCGGCGACGCGGTCTACTGGAGCGGTCACGCCGACGCCCTGACCGGCATCGCCACCGTCGCGTTCGACGGCGGCGCCAGCACCGTGGTCGCGGCCGAGAGCGGCGGCGTGCAGCTCCTGGGCGGCGGCAACGTGGCCTTTCTCTCCGGGGCCGCGATGCGACTGGCGCTCGGCAGCGCCGACACGGTGGTGGCGCAGCACGGCTCCGAAAGCGTGACCGGCGGCGGCGGCCGCGCGCTGCTGTTCGGCGAGGCCGGCGCGCAGGTGCATTACGCCGGCGCCGCCGCGGTCGACACGATCGTCGCGACCTACGCCACCATCGCCGGTGCCGGTGGCGGCGTGGTGGCGTTTGGCGCCGGCCAGGGCGCGCTAAGCTACGCCGGCGGCTCGGGGCGGGCGACGGTGGTGGGGGGTGCCAGCGGTGCCGTGAGTGTCGCCGGCGGCGCCGGTGGCGGCCTGTTCGGCGGCGGCGGCGGCGGCGGCAACGCCATCGAGAGCGGGATGGGGGCGATGCCGGTGTTCGGCAGCGCCGTGTCCGCTCGCGTCGTGCTG
>CAXTVL010000532.1:0-2254 GCA_964247515.1 uncultured Acetobacteraceae bacterium
GTGCCAGGGCTCGCGCCGGGCATGGCGCGCCGCCGGCGTGCTCGGGGCCGCTTGCGCGGTGGGCGGAGTGGCGCTGCTGGCGCAGTTGCGGCCGTCCGCCGCCGGCGTGCCGAGCAGTGCCGGCGCCGAGGCGTTCTCCGAGGCGCGCCTGGCGGCGCTGCGCCAGGCCGGCACGCCGGTGCTGACCGACATGACCGCCGCCTGGTGCATCACCTGCCTGGTCAACGAGCGGGTGGCGCTGCAGGCGCCCGCGGTGCGCGACGCCTTGGAGCGGCGCCATGTCGTGCTGCTGCGTGGCGACTGGACCCGCGAGGACCCCCAGATCGGCGCCTACCTGCGCGCCCACGACCGCGACGGGGTGCCGCTCTACGTGCTCTATCCGCCCGGCGGCGGAGCCGGCATGGTGCTGCCGCAGATCCTGACGCCCGGCCTCGTGCTGGCGGCGCTCGGTCCGCTGCCCACGACCTAGTATCGCGATTCAGCCAGGAGACAGCGTTTGCCCGAGACCAACCGCCAGATCGTGCTGGTCAGCCGCCCGACCGGGGCGCCCAGCGCCGACAACTTCGCCCTGCGCGAGGCGGCGCTGCCGCCGCTCGGCGACGGCCAGGTGCGCGTGCGCGGGCAGTTCCTCTCGCTCGACCCGTACATGCGCGGCCGCATGAGCGACGCCAAGTCGTACGCGCCGCCGCAACCCTTGGGCGAGGTGATGGGCGGCGGCGGGGTCGGCGTCGTGGTCGAATCGCGCAACCCCGCCTGGGCGGTCGGCGACAAGGCGGTCGGCATGTTCGGCTGGCAGGAGTTCGCCACCTCCGACGGCCAGGGCCTGATGAAGGTGGACGATTCGCGCATCCCGTTGCAGGCCTATCTCGGCACGGTGGGGATGCCCGGCGTCACCGCCTGGTATGGCCTCAACCGCATCTGCCAGCCCAGGCCGGGCGAGACGGTGGCGGTCAGCGCCGCCAGCGGGGCGGTGGGCAGCGTCGTCGGCCAGTTGGCGAAACGCCGCGGCTGCCGCGTGGTGGGCATCGCCGGTGGGCCTGAGAAGTGCGGCTACGTGGTGGCCACACTCGGCTTCGACGCCTGCGTCGACTACAAGGCGGGCCGGCTCGAGGCCGAGCTGGAGGCCGCCACCCCCGCCGGGATCGACGCCTATTTCGACAACGTCGGGGGTGCCGTGCTGGACGCGGCGATGCTGCGGATGAACGATTTCGGCCGCGTCGCCGTGTGCGGCGCCATCGCCGGCTACAACGGCGAGCCGCTCGCGATGCACCACCCGACCCGCATCCTGCGCTCCCGCCTGCTGGTGCAGGGCTTCATCGTCTCCGACCACATGGCGGACTGGCCGGCGGCGCTGCGCGAACTGGGCGAGCTGGTGGCCGAGGGCGCGCTGCGCTCGCGCGAGAGCGTGGCCGACGGGCTGGCCAGCGCGCCCACGGCGTTCATCGGCATGTTGCGCGGCGAGAACTTCGGCAAGCAGTTGGTGCGGCTGGCGGCGGACGCCTAACCGGAGAACGGCGCCTCGCGGTCCGAGGCCGCGTCGTTGCCGCCGGGCGGGCCGAAGAAGATCACCCAGGTGCGGAAATCCTCGGTGAAGCTCTCGAACCGATGGTCGGCGCCGGCCGGCACGAACAGCGCGTCGCCGCAGGCGAACGGCACGATGCTGTCGCCGCGGCGGAACATGCCGCTGCCGGACGCCACGATGTACAATTCGTCCTGCCCGTGCGTCGCCTCGCTGTCGCGGCCGCGCGGGACCAGCAGCTCCACGGTGACGTCGCCGCGCTCGAACAGCACGGCGAAGCGGAACGGCGAGCGCGCCACCTGCGCGGTCGCGGCGGCAAGATCCATGTGCAGGGTGTCATCCAGGGCCGACGCCCATTGCGGCCGGGCGGTCCGCCTGTTTTCCACCATTGGTCGGTCCAATCATGGTTTTGCACGGCCGCAATACGCCGGCCGGTGCCGTGCCGCAACAAAAACCAACCGGCTATCGAGCGCCCCGTCGCACGGCTCGGCCCGCGACCGCGTTCAGGCGCGCCACGAAGCCGCGGTCGAGGCGGTCCTTGAGCCACCACGCCCAGGCGCCCGACATGGTGACGCCCCCGCGCACCGCGACCGCGCGGCGATCCGCCGTCGAGAGCACGTACAGCGCCCGGCGCTGCGGACGCCAGCGGCGCAGCCGCCGGCCTGACGTGACGGCGCGCAAATTGGCCGCGAGCAGCGCCGCCGAGCGCACCGCGTAGACGCCGGCGTGTGGCAC
>CAXTVL010000533.1:0-2253 GCA_964247515.1 uncultured Acetobacteraceae bacterium
GCGCCGGCCTGGTGTGCGTGTTGAGCCAGGTTCGCGCGGCCGACGGCGACCTTGCCTGGTTGCGCGCCACCGGCCCGGCGGCGGTCGACGCCGGCGTGGCCGAGGCCTATGTGTCGCGCCAGCTCCGCAACGACCCCGACCTCTGGGTGGTGGAGTTCGAGAGCCCCGACCTGCTGCCGCCGTTCGAGGCCCGCATCCTCGATTGATTGGAGCCGCCATGGCCACGCCGCCTGCCGCGCCACTCGTCACGCTGTTCGGGCACAGCGGCTTCAAGGCCACCGATCACGCCCTGGTCGGGATGCCGCCGCCCGACCCGGCGCTGCCGTTCGCGGCGCTGTTCGCGCGTCACTACCAACCCCGGCTCGGCAAGCGCGCGGACGGGTTCCAAACCCTGTTCGCGGCGCTGGGTGCCATGCCGGCGCCGCCGCTGATCCTGGAGACCGGCTCGCTGCGGCTCGCCGACAACTGGGAGGGCGACGGGCAGAGCACCTACCTGTTCGACGTGTTCATCCAGGCCGAGCGCGCGCACCAGCGCGGCGGCGCGCTGTTCTCGATCGACCTCAGCCTCGACAGCGTGGCCGTCGCGCGACGGGTGTGCAGCGGCGTCGCCAACCTGATCTGCAACGACAGCGTGCAGGCGCTGCACACCCTGGCCGGCCTGCTTCCTGGCCGCCGGGCGTCGCTGCTCTACCTCGATTCGTTCGACCTCGACCTCGCGGACCCAATGCCCAGCGCCACGCATCACCTGATGGAGCTGGCCGCCGCGGCGCCGCTGCTGGGGACCGGCAGCCTGGTCGCGATCGACGATTACTGCCTCGACGGCAAGCCGGGCGGCAAGGGTCTGCTGGTCGACCTGTACATGGATTCGATCGGCGCCGCGGTGATCCATTCCGGCTATCAAAGGATCTGGCGAATGCCGTGACGCCGATGCCGTGAACGACACAGTGGGTGTTGCCGCAAAAACACAGCCTGCGTCCGACTGTCGCCACAACCCACCGGCGAAGTATTCCGCGCTGGTTTCGAGTGCGCCCGCCAGATAGCTTCCTCCTCGACAGGCCCCCGGCGGCGAGCGCCACCCTGGATTTGGCGGCACCCCGGGTGTCGCCGCGAGACAACGAGGAGAGAGTATTATGAAGCTCCGCAACGCGCTTCTCACCGCAACCCTGCTCGGCGCGCCGGCGACCGCCATGGCGCAGCCGGTCGATGGCCTGTATGTCGGCGCCGGCGTCGGCTACAACTACCTTGAGAACCTCAAGATCCGCCGCATCACGCCGCAGTTCCCCGGCCTGCCGGTCGCGGGTGGCAAGCTCAAGGGCGATGGCGGCTTCATCGGTCTGGCCAGCGTCGGTTACGGCCTCGGCAACGGCCTGCGCCTCGAAATCCAGGGCGACTACCGTCAGGACCACCAGCGGCTGCGCAACTCGAGCTACACTGGCGGCACCAGCGACACGCAGAGCTACGGCGGCTACCTGAACGCGCTGTACGACTTCAGCTTCGGCGACATCGGCCTGTCGATGCTGGGCGCCGACTTCCTGAACCCGTACGTGGGCGTGGGCATCGGCTACCGCGAGATCTCGCTGCACAGCTTCCGCGCCAACTTCCCTGGGACGGCTGCCGGCTATGGCCTGAACAACAAGTTCTACGGCGCGCCCTCGGCGCAGGGCATCGTCGGCGTGGCGTTCCCGTTCACCGCCGTCCCCGGCCTGTCGATCACCACCGAGTACCGCTTCACCGGCACGTTCAACAGCGTCAAGCTGAACGGCGCCGAGAACCTGACCATCCCGGGGCGTGGCGACCAGGTGAAGATCGGCCAGCAGTTCAACCACTCGTTCCTGGTCGGCCTGCGCTACGCCTTCAACACGCCGACCCCGCCGCCGCCGCCGGCTCCCGTGGCCGCTCCGGCGCCGCAGGCCGCGCGCACCTACCTCGTGTTCTTCGACTGGGACCGCGCCGACCTGACCGCGCGCGCCCGCCAGATCATCAGCGAGGCCGCCACCAACTCGACCGCCCTCAAGGTCACGCGCCTCGAGGTCAACGGCTACACCGACCTCTCCGGCACCGCCGCCTACAACCAGAAGCTCAGCGTCCGCCGCGCCAAGGCCGTGCAGGGCGAGCTGATCCGCGACGGCGTTCCCGCCTCGGAGATCGCGATCCAGGGCTTCGGCGAGAGCAACCCGCTGGTGCCGACCGCCAAGGGCGTGCGCGAGCCGCAGAACCGCCGCGTCGAGATCATCCTGAAGTAGATCGATCCAA
>CAXTVL010000534.1:0-2243 GCA_964247515.1 uncultured Acetobacteraceae bacterium
CCCCACGACCGACCCCGCGACGCTCGGCTACTACGAACGTCGCGTCGACGACCCGGCGATCCTGGAGGCCCACGCCGGTGACGCCTTCCTGCGCCGGCACCGCCTCGCGGCCGACGATGCCGACATCGCCGGCGCCCTCGCCGCCCTGCGCGAATTGCCGCGACAGCTCCGCGCCGGGCCGGACGTGTCCATCGTGATCCCGATGCACGGCCAGCTCGGCTACACGCTGAACTGCCTGCACAGCCTGCTGGCGCACCGCGCGCGCGCCGGCTGCGAGATCGTCGTGGTCGACGACGCCTCGCCCGACGCCGGCGCCGAGGCGATCGGGCTGCCCGGCGTGCGGGTGTTGCGGCTGCGCGCCAACGGCGGCTTCATCGCCGCCTGCAACGCCGGCGCCGCCGCGTCGCGCGGGCGATACGTGGTGCTGCTCAACAACGACACCCGCGTGGTCGCGGGTTGGCTCGACGCGCTGCTCGACAGCTTCGCCCTGTTCCCCGGCGCCGGGCTGGTCGGCTCGAAGCTGCTGTATCCCACAGGGACGTTGCAGGAGGCCGGCGGCATCCTGTGGCGCGATGGCTCGGCCTGGAACTACGGCCGCGACGACGACCCGAACCGGCCGCGCTACAGCCACGCGCGCCAGGTCGATTACGTCTCCGGCGCCTCGGTGGCGCTGCCGCGCGCGCTGTGGCGGGAGCTGGGCGGGCTCGACGCGCATTTCGCGCCGGCCTATTGCGAGGACAGCGACCTCGGCCTGCGGGTGCGCGCCGCCGGCCACCAGGTCTGGTTCCAGCCGCAGTCGCGGGTGATCCACTACGAGGGCCGCACCGCCGGGACCGACACCGAGCAGGGCGAGAAGCGGCACCAGACCCGCAACGTGAAGAAGATCCTGATGCGCTGGCGCGAGACCCTGGCCAGCCACCGGCGCAACGGCGAGGCGCCGTATTTCGAGCGCGAGCGCGCCCAGCGCAAGCGCGCCCTGGTGGTCGACGCGACCAACCCGACGCCGTCGCAGGACGCCGGCTCCGTCACCACGACGCAGACGCTGCGCCTGTTCCAGCAGCTCGGCTACAAGGTGCATTTCGTGCCGCAGGACAACTTCCTGTACGAGCCGGAGCACACCGACGCGCTGCTGCGCGTGGGCATCGAGTGCGCCTACGCGCCGTACGATTCCGGCTTCGAGGATTACGTCGAGCGTTACGGCGACCTGTTCGACGTGGTGCTGGTCTACCGCGTCACCGTGCTCGACCGCGTGCTGGCCGATCTGCGCCGGCACGCGCCGCAGGCGGCGGTGCTGTTTCACGCCATGGACCTGCACTTCCTGCGCATGGAGCGCGCCGCGGACAGCGCCGCCGCCATTGCCGAGGCCGCCGAGATGAAGCGGCGCGAGCTGGCGCTGGTGGCCGAGGTCGACGCCACCATCACCCACTCGACCTTCGAGCAAGCATTGCTGGCGCGCGAGGCGCCGGGCGCCCCGGTGGTGCTGTGGCCGTTCATGTTCGAGCTGCACGGCACCGAGGCGGGCTTCGCGCCGCGCGCCGATTTCTGCTTCCTCGGCGGCTATCGGCACCAGCCCAACATCGACGCCGCGGTCCACCTGGCGCGCGACGTGCTGCCGCTGATCCGCCGCGAGCTGCCGCGCGCCCGCCTGGTCCTGGCCGGCGCCAATCCGGGGCCGGAGGTGCTGGCGCTGGCCGGCGCCCATGTCGAAGTCACCGGCATGGTCGAGGATTTGCGCGAGGTGTTCGACCGGGTGCGGGTGTTCGCCTGCGGCCTGCGCGTCGGCGCCGGCACCAAGGGCAAGATCTCGACCGCGATGGCCTACGGCCTGCCGGTGGTCACGACGAGCTGCGGCGCCGAGGGCATGGAGCTGGCGGAGGGCAGCGAGGCGCTGGTCGCCGACGGCGCGGAAGCATTCGCCGCCGCGTGCGTGCGCCTGCACCGCGACGCGGCGCTGTGGCGGCGGCTGTCGCGCGCCGGGCAGGAGCTGGTGCGGCGCAAGCACTCGCTGGAGATGGGCCGGCAGGCCCTGGCCGGTGCCATCGAGACCGCGCTGGAGCACCGGCTTGGCCTCGACCGCGCCGAGTAGGCGGCCTGCCGCGCGGATTCTACTCGCAAAACCAGTCTTTTGCCGTCATGGCCGGGCTTGACCCACGGCTGTCCGGTTCAAACTTTGAAGTCAAATCAGAACGTTACGTCATGGCCGGGCTTGACCCGGCCATCCACGCGATGCCGGCGGCACAGGT
>CAXTVL010000535.1:0-2242 GCA_964247515.1 uncultured Acetobacteraceae bacterium
ACGCATTACGGCCGCATCTGCCCGATCGAGACGCCGGAGGGGCCGAACATCGGCCTCATCAACTCGCTGGCGACCTTCGCCAAGGTCAACAAGTACGGCTTCATCGAGACGCCGTACATGCTGGTGCGCGACGGCGTGGTGCAGCGCGAGCCGCGCTACCTCTCGGCGATGGAGGAGGAGCGGCTAGTGGTGGCGCAGGCCGACGCCGCGATGGACGGCGAGGGCAAGCTCACCGCCGACCTGGTCTCGGTGCGCAAGCAGGGCGACTTCAAGCTGGTCAAGCCCGAGGACGTCACCGCGATCGACGTGTCGCCGAAGCAGTTGGTCTCGGTGGCGGCGGCGCTGATCCCGTTCCTCGAGAACGACGACGCCAACCGGGCGCTGATGGGCTCCAACATGCAGCGCCAGGCGGTGCCGCTGATCCGCGCCGACGCGCCGCTGGTCGGCACCGGCATGGAGGCCGCCGTCGCGCGCGACAGCGGCGCCACCATCGTCGCGCGCCGCGCCGGCATCGTCGACCAGATCGACGGCGCCCGCATCGTGGTGCGCGCCACCGCCGAGGACGGCACGACCAAGGGTGTCGACATCTACCGGCTGCGCAAGTTCATGCGCAGCAACCAGAGCACCTGCATCAACCAGCGGCCGCTGGTCCGCGTGGGCGACCGGGTGGCGGACGGCGACATCATCGCCGACGGCCCCTCGACCGAGCTGGGCGAGCTGGCGCTGGGGCGCAACGTGCTGGTCGCGTTCATGCCCTGGAACGGCTACAACTTCGAGGACTCCATCCTCATCAGCGAGCGCATCGCGCGCGACGACGTGTTCACCTCGATCCACATCGAGGAGTTCGAGGTCATGGCGCGCGACACCAAGCTGGGCCAGGAGGAGATCACCCGCGACATCCCCAATGTCGGCGAGGAGCAGCTCAAGAACCTCGACGAGGCCGGCATCGTCTATGTCGGCGCCGAGGTGAACCCGGGCGACATCCTGGTGGGCAAGGTGACGCCCAAGGGCGAGAGCCCGATGACGCCGGAGGAGAAGCTGCTGCGCGCGATCTTCGGCGAGAAGGCGTCCGACGTGCGCGACACCTCGCTGAAGCTGCCGCCCGGCGTCACCGGCACCATCGTCGACGTGCGGGTGTTCAGCAGGCGTGGCGTCGACAAGGACGAGCGCGCCATGGCGATCGAGCGCTCCGAGGTCGAGCGGCTGGCCAAGGACCGTGACGACGAGCGGGCGATCCAGGAGCGCAGCTTCCTGGCGCGGCTCAGCGAGAAGCTGGTCGGCCGCAAGGCGTCGGGCGGCTTCAAGGGCATCAAGGCCGGCACGCTGCTGACCGACGAGGTGCTGGCGGAGCATTCGCGCGGCTCGTGGCGCAACATCGGCGTCCACGACGACGCGGTGATGGCCGAGATCGAGACGCTGAAGCGCGAGTTCGACGCCGCCGTGGCGCGGCTGCAGGCGCGCTTCGACGGCAAGGTCGAGAAGCTGCAGCGCGGCGACGAGCTGCCGCCCGGCGTGATGAAGATGGTCAAGGTGTTCGTGGCGGTGAAGCGCAAGCTGCAACCGGGCGACAAGATGGCCGGCCGGCACGGCAACAAGGGCGTGGTCAGCCGCGTGGTGCCGGTCGAGGACATGCCGTTCCTGGGCGACGGCAACCACGTCGACATCGTGCTGAACCCGCTGGGCGTGCCGAGCCGGATGAACGTGGGGCAGATCCTGGAGACGCATCTGGGCTGGGCGTGCGCCGCGATCGGGCGGCAGATCGGCGAGTTGGTGGACGAGTACCAGCGCACCGGCGCGGCGCGCCAGGAGCTGCTCGACATGCTGCACGAGGTCTATGGCGAGCGGGTCTACAGCGACGACATCGCGCAGATGTCGGACGCGCAACTGGTCGAGTTGTGCGGCAACCTGAAGAAGGGGGTGCCGATCGCCACCCCGGTGTTCGACGGCGCCCGCATGTCGGACATCGAGGGCATGTTGACCCGCGCCGGGCTCGACGCGTCCGGGCAGGTGGTGCTGACCGACGGGCGCACCGGCGAGCCGTTCGACCGCAAGGTCACGGTCGGCTACATCTACATGCTGAAGCTGCACCATTTGGTCGACGACAAGATCCACGCGCGTTCGATCGGTCCGTACAGCCTCGTCACCCAGCAGCCGCTGGGCGGCAAGGCGCAGTTCGGCGGCCAGCGCTTCGGCGAGATGGAGGTCTGGGCGCTGGAGGCGTACGGCGCCGCCTACACCCTGC
>CAXTVL010000536.1:0-2242 GCA_964247515.1 uncultured Acetobacteraceae bacterium
CGGCGGATCGGCACCCGGCCGGTGACGAACAGCGCGATGCCGTGGCGGTCGGCGACCATCAGGTTCTGCACCGGCTGGCTGATCAGCGCCGCCGCCCGCCCGGCCGCCGCCATGTCGGTCGCGTCGTCGAGGGCGATCAGCCCGCTGGCGGCGGTGTCGCCCGGCATCAGGTTCGCCATGCTCAACGCCAGCACCGAGCCGTCCGGGGCCGATCCCACGATGTCGCTGACCACCGGCCCGTGCCGCGTCTCGCGCACCGTGAGCGTCACGTCGGCGGCACCGCGCACGCGGATGGTCTCGGTATGGGTGGCATACGGGCGCGCGCCGTCCGGGGTGGCGTAGCGGCCGGAGCCCGCCGGGGTCTCGACGAACAGATCCTGGGTGTCGGCGCCGGTGGTGGTGAAGCTCCAGGCGACGTGGCCGTTGTGGCCGATCACCAGCATCGGCACGCCCGGGGCCGTGGCGCCGACCAGCACGTGACCGGGTGTCTCGATGCGGGCCAGGTACCAGATGCTGGGCAGGCCGAACGCCAGATGCGGGTCGCCGGCCAGCAGCGGCGCGCCGGTGGCGCTGTGCCGCCCGTCGACGGCCCAGGCGTTGCTGGCCTGGTCGGGCAGGGTGAACGGCGCCGGGAACACCGGCACCGCCTGGGCCAACCGCGCCGCGGTCGCGGCGAGGTCGGGCAACGCCGCCTCCGGCCGGCCGCCGCCGCCCTGGTCCGGCCACAGCGCGTCGATGGCCGCCCGCGGCATCGTCCGCGCCCACGCCCGGCGGGCCCGCTCGGCCTGCCAATTGCCGGACAGGTACAGCCCCATGGTCTTGCCCCACAGCAGGCTGTCGACCGCCCGCCAGGGTCGCGGCGCTCCCAGCAGGGCGAACTCGGGCGCCGACCAGCGGCCGCGGCGGGCGATCCAGGCGTTGACCCCGCGCGCGTAGGCGTCGAGCAGGTCGCGCGTCGGCGCGGGCAGCGTCGCGCGGTCGGCCTCGGCCCGCCGACGCCCGCCGCTGACGCGCATGAAGCGGTCGAGCGGCAGCGCCTGCGAACCCAGTAGCGCGGCCAGCTCGCCGGAAGCGGCGCGGCGCATCAGGTCCATCTCGAACAGCCGCTCGCGCGCGTGCAGGAAGCCCAGCGCCGCCGCGGCGTCGAGCCGGTCGCCGGCGCGGATGCGCGGGATGCCGTCGGCGTCGAAATCCACCGCCACCGGCGCGCGCAGGCCGGGGATCGCGGCCCGCACGCCCACGCCGGGCAGCGTCCCCCACAGCACGACGGCGACTGCCACCAGGCAGGCGGTCACGAGGCCAGCAACCCCGGTGAGGCCGATCCGCAGGATTTTGAACAAACGACGCATCGCGGCAACGTTGGCCTGTCGGCGGCCGCTTGCAAACCGGGTAATGTGGCCCGGTGGAACGGAGGGCGGCATGAGCGTGGGGACCCAGGAGCAATTGGTGGCGCGCCAGTTCGGCGCGCAGGCTGGCGCCTACCTCACCAGCCTCGTCCATGCCCAAGGCGATGACCTCGAAGCGCTCGCCGGCATGGTGCGCGAACGCGCGGCGGCCGGACAGGGCGTGCGCACGCTCGACCTCGGCTGCGGCGGCGGCCACGTCTCGTATGCCGCGGCGGCGGCGGGGGCCGACGTCACCGCCTACGACCTATCGCCCGAGATGCTGGCCGTGGTGGCCGCCGAGGCGGCGCGGCGGGGCCTGTCCATCGCCACCGCGCAGGGTGGCGCCGAACGGCTGCGGTTCGCCGACGCCGCGTTCGACCTCGTGTTGAGCCGCTACAGCGCGCACCATTGGCGCGACTTCGCTTCCGGCATCGCCGAGGCGGCGCGGGTGCTGCGTCCGGGCGGCATCGCCGCGTTCGTCGACGTGGTCTCTCCCGGCCGGGCCGAACTCGACACCTTCCTGAACGCGGTCGAACTGCTGCGCGACCCCTCGCACGGGCGCGACCGGACATTGGCCGAGTGGCTGGCGACCGCCGCCGGCGCGGGGCTCGCGGCCGTGGCACTCACGCCCTCGCGGTTGCGGTTGGAGTTCGCCTCGTGGACCGAGCGGATCGGCACGCCAGCATCCCTGTCCGCCGCGATCCGGCTGTTGCAGCGATCGGTCAGCGACACCGTGAGCGGACACTTCGCCGTCGAGGCGGACGGCAGCTTCAGCGTCGACGTGGCGCTGTTGCGGTTCACCAAGCACTGAGACGCGTCCGGCCCCCGCGACGCGCGCGGGCGGCGGCGGGGGGGGG
>CAXTVL010000537.1:0-1321 GCA_964247515.1 uncultured Acetobacteraceae bacterium
ATGCTGACCGGGGCGCCGCGCACCGCGATGACGCCGGCGTCCGGGCGCAGCGCCCCGGACAGGATCTTGACCAGCGTGCTCTTGCCGGCGCCGTTGGCGCCCATCAGCGCGTGCACCTCGCCCGGCCGCACCCGCAGCGTCGCCGCGCGCAGCGCCACCACCGAGCCGAACCGCTTGGCGATCTCGCGCGCCTCGAGCAGCGGCGCGGCCTGGCTCATCCGCGGACTACGGCGCCTGGCAGGCTTGCAGCTCGGCGGCGGTGTAGGTGGTGTACGGCTTGATGTGGATGTCGACGCTGTAATACGGGTCGTGCTTGGCGCTGTAGTTGCTCGTGAGCTTCGCCATCCCGTCCGGCGTGGCGCTGCTCCACACCTCCGGGGTGAGCTGGATCAGATGCGGGTGCGGCTTGTGTCGCAGCACGTCGAGCGCCACCGCGAGGCCGGCGCCGCCGACCGCGGCCGGGTTGGTCACGGCGGCCCCGGTGAAGCCCTCCGGCTTCAGCTCCGCCAACTGGCCGATGAAGCCGTTGTTGTCGGCGCCGATCACCGGCACGTACTTGGCGTGCGCCGTCCGATAGGCGTCGACCACCACGCCGTCCATGCCCGAGGTCCAGATGCCGTCGATCTTCTTGCCCGAGGCGATCAGGTCGTGGGTCTGCTTGGCGGCGGTGTTGAGCGACCATCCGGTGAAGGTGGTGGCGACGACCGCGATCTTCGGGTATTGCTTAAGCGCCGCCTCGAAGCCGCGGTGGCGGTCGGCGTCGGCCGGCACGCCGTCGATGCCGCGCATCTCCACCACGTTGCCCTGCCCGTGCAGGCTCTCGAACAGCGTCGTGGCGCCGAGCCGGCCGTACGCCTCCTGGTCGTTGCTGAGCACGTAGGCCTCAGGCGCCGAGACCGGCTGGTCGACCGCGACCACGACGATGCCGCGCGCCGCCGCCTGCTTGATCACCGGGTCGAGCGCGTCGCGGCTCGACGGGTTGACGACGATGGCGTTGGCGCCGGCCGAGATCAGGTTGCGCAAATCGGCGATCTGCTCCGGGGGCCCGCCGTTGCGGTTGGCCAGGATGACCTTGGAGACGATGCCCGACGCCTTGGCCTGGGCCTTGATCGAGCAGATCATCTCCTCGCGCCAGCCGTTGCCGATCAGCGTGTTGGACACGCCCACCACGAACTTCTTGCCCGCCTGCGCCCAGGCGCCGTGGCTTCCGCCCAGCGCTACCAGCAGCGCCAGGGCGCCCACTGTCCCGTTCACACCGCGCATTGCGTTCCCCCTCGTATTCGTTGCCAGCCTTTGTAATGGTAACGGCATGGGTTTGGGT
>CAXTVL010000537.1:1331-2227 GCA_964247515.1 uncultured Acetobacteraceae bacterium
CCGCCGACCACCCCGCCCACATGCCGCATCGCTTCCCCCGTCCGTTCTTTGGCGCGACAGTAGCCGTGGCCGCGACGGTTTGGATAGATGCCCGGAGGGATGACGGCAGGGGAGGCGGGGATGCGCGACGCGCTGCGGGTGTTGGTGGTGGGGCTCGGCCACATGGGCCTGACGCACGCGCGGGCATATGACGAGATCGAGGGCTTGGCATTGGCCGGCCTGTGCGCGCGGGGCGTGGCCGCGCACACCGGGCTGCCCGACCGTTGGGCCGACGTGCCGCGTTTCGCCGACTATGGCGAGGCGCTGGCGGCGGTGCGGCCGGACGTGGTCTCGATCAACACCTGGCCCGACACCCATGCCGACTTCGCCGTCCGGGCGTTCGCGGCGGGTGCGCACGTGTTCGTGGAGAAGCCGCTGGCCGAGAGCGTGGCCGACGCCGAGCGGGTGGTGGCGGCGGCCCGCGCCGCCGGCCGGCAGATGGTGGTGGGCTATAGCTGCCGCCACAGCCCGGCCTGGCTCAAGCTGGTCGAGGTCGCGGGAACGCTGGGCAAGCCGCTGGTGATGCGCATGAACCTGAACCAGCAGTCGATCGGGCCGGCCTGGACCTGGCACCGCAACCTGCTGCGCTCGCTGTCGCCGATCGTCGATTGCGGCGTCCATTACGTCGACCTGATGTGCCTGATGACCGGGGCGCGTCCCATCCGCGTCCATGCCATCGGCGCCCGGCTCAGCGACGAACTGGCAGCCGACATGTACAATTACGGCCAGTTGCAGGTGGCGTTCGACGACGGCTCGGTCGGTTGGTACGAGGCCGGCTGGGGGCCGATGATGAGCGAGGCGGCGTTCTTCCTGAAGGACGTGATCGGGCCGCGCGGCTCGGTCACGATCCTCTCGCC
>CAXTVL010000538.1:0-487 GCA_964247515.1 uncultured Acetobacteraceae bacterium
GGCGCCGGTGTTCAACAACGCCGGGCAGCACTGGAACCACATCCTGTTCTGGCAGGCGATGAGCCCGCACGGCGGCGCCATGCCGCAGAAGCTCGAGGGCAAGATCATCACCGATTTCGGCTCGGTCGCGGCGTTCAAGGACGCCTTCAAGACCGCGGCCACGACGCAGTTCGGCAGCGGCTGGGCGTGGTTGGTGCTGGGCCAGGACGGCAAGCTGAAAGTCGCCAAGACGCCCAACGGCAGCAACCCGCTGGCCACCGGCGAGGGTACGGCGCTGCTCGGCATCGACGTGTGGGAGCACAGCTACTACCTCGACTTCCGCAACCGCCGGCCGGACTACGTGAGCAACTGGCTCGACAAGATCGCCAACTACGAGTTCGCCGCCGAGCGGCTTTGAGGCAAGGGCTCCGCCCCTGACCCGCTGGGGCCGGGCGGCCCCAGACCCGCTTGAAGGATTAGGATGGAAAAGGGACCGCCACCGCCGCGG
>CAXTVL010000538.1:497-2226 GCA_964247515.1 uncultured Acetobacteraceae bacterium
GGTCACTATGCCCCCGCCCGCCGCGCCCGGGGGGGGGGGGGGCGGGGCCCCCCCCCCCCCCCCTTGCCTAAGCCGACTTGACCGCCTTGCGGTCGTTGGCCACGACCGGCTTGACGATGCTGTTGATGGTCTCGCGCACCACGCTCACCCGCACGTTCGGCGCGATCTCGACCTCGACCTCGTTGCTGCCCTCGCGCACCACCTGCACCGTCCCCACGATGCCGCCGCCCGTGACCACCCGGTCGCCGCGCTTGATCGCGTTCAGCGCCAGCTTCAGCTCCTTGGCTTTCTGCTGCTGCGGGCGGATCAGCAGGAAGTAGAACACGCCGAAGATCAGCACGATCGGCAGGAACTGACCGGCCGCACCCAGGCCTGCGAGCATCCCGCCCTGGGTGGCGGCCTGGGCGAACGCGGTCGAGATCAGCATGGCTTGTTCCAGATTGCGGTGATTGCGCGCGGACCATAGTTTCCGCCCCCCGCACGTCAAGGCAGCCCATGAACAAGCACCACCTCGCCACCCTGGAGCGCATCGCCGCCGCCCTCGAACGGCTGGCGCCGCCGGAGCCGCCGCCGTTGGCCCTCGACGCGGCGGACGCGTTCGTCTGGCATCCGCAGCCGCCGCGGCTGGCGCCGGTGGCCGAGGTGGCGCGGGTCGATATCGGCCTGCTGCGCGGCATCGAGCGGCCGAAGGCGATCCTGCTCGCCAACACGCTGCAGTTCGCGGCCGGCCGGCCGGCCAACAACGCGATGCTGTGGGGTGCCCGCGGCATGGGCAAGTCGAGCCTGGTCAAGGCGGTCCACGCCGAGGCGCTGGCGCGGCTCCCGGGCAGCCTGGTTCTGGTCGAGATCGCGCGCGAGGACGTGGCGAGCCTGCCCGAGTTGCTGCGCCACCTGCGCGCCCAGTCCCGCCGCGTGCTGGTGTTCTGCGACGACCTCAGCTTCGAGCGCGAGGACGCCGACTACAAGGCGCTGAAATCCGTGCTCGATGGCGGCATCGAGGGCCGCCCGGCCAACGTGCTGTTCTACGCCACCAGCAACCGCCGCCACCTGATGCCGCGCGACATGATCGAGAACGAGCGCGCCAGCGCCATCCACCCCAGCGAGGCGACCGAGGAGAAGGTCTCGCTGTCCGACCGCTTCGGCCTGTGGATCGGCTTCCACAACGCCGACCAGGACACGTTCTTCGCCATGGTGGAGGGCTACGCCGCGACACTCGGCCTGGACGCCGGCGCCGAGGCGCTGCGTGCGGCGGCGGTCGAGTGGTCGGTGACGCGCGGCGCCCGCTCGGGCCGGGTGGCGTGGCAGTTCGTGCAGGACTACGCGGGACGGGCGGCGATGCCCGCGTGAGGCGGCGTTAATCCGCTGTCAATGGTTGCGGTGTACACGCACGCCCTGCCTCCACCAGAACGGGAAGCCGGGCCAGCGCCAGTGTTAGGTCAACCCACGATCGCAAGCGGAGAGCGCGAGCCGGAAGCGGACGCCGGTGACGCTCGGCAGCTGATCGCCCTGGCCAGGAGCCTGTCCGATCGGGGTTTTCCCGCCCGCGCGCGCGCCGTGGCGATCCGGCTGCACGAGCGGGCGTGGCGGCAAGGCGACCATTTGGCGGTGGCGGAATCGGCGGACTGCCTCGCCGAGTGCTGCTACATGATGGCGCGCTACGAGGAGGCGGCCGGCTTCGCCCAGACCGCGCGCGATTAACAGGGCAGTGACATTCGGGTCCGCTTGAGGC
>CAXTVL010000539.1:0-2224 GCA_964247515.1 uncultured Acetobacteraceae bacterium
GCGCCGTCCTGCACGCGGTAGAACGAGCGTCCGCGCGCCAGCGCCAGCAGCGGCTGCACGTAGAGCCGGGTCGGCTCCAGCAGCGCCTCGGCCATGTCCCGCCCGGGCGCGAATGGCGCCGGCGCGTCCCAACCCAGGCCGCTCACCGCGACCAGGCGGCGGACCAGCGAGTAGCCGTTGGAGTGCACGCCGGAGCTGGCGAGGCCGAGGATCGCGTCGCCCGCCGCCACCCCCTGCGGCAGCAGGGCGCCCCGTACCGCGGCGCCGACCGCGAAGCCGGCCAGGTCGTAATGGCCCGGGGCGTACATGCCGGGCATCTCGGCGGTCTCGCCGCCGACCAGCGCGCAGCCGGCACCGCGGCAGCCCTCGGCGATGCCGGCCACCACCTCCGCCGCGTGCTCGGCCGAGAGCTTGCCGGTCGCGAAATAGTCGAGGAAGAACAGCGGCTCGGCGCCCTGTACCACCAGGTCGTTGACGCACATCGCCACCAGGTCGATGCCGACGCTGGCGTGCCGCCCGGTCTCGATCGCCACCAGCAGCTTGGTGCCCACGCCGTCGGTGGACGAGACCAGCACCGGGTCCCTGAACCCGGCCGCGCGCAGGTCGAACAGCGCGCCGAAGCCGCCCAGCCCGCCGAGCACGCCCGGCCTGGCGGTGCCGGCGGCGAGCGGCTTGATGCGCTCCACCAAGGCGTCGCCGGCCGCGATGTCGACGCCGGCGGCGCGGTAGGTCATGCTGTCGGTCATGACGGTCCTCCGGCTGCTGCGGCCGGCGATTGCTGTGGAGCGCGCCGGCACGCTGGGGCATCCTCATAGCCACATGGCACGGTGAAAGCGATGCCCGCTTCCTCGCGCGACGGACGCTGGCTTGGAGACGCGAGCGTTGCCTGACGGCGCGGCACCCCTGCGCGCGCCGCGCGGCTCGACCCGGGCGCAGCGGTTCGCCCTGCTGGGCGGCCTGCTGGTCGCGGCCTGGCTCGCGCTGCAGTTGTTCGCGGGCGTGCTGCTGCCGTTCGTGGCCGCCGCCGGGATCGCGTATTTCCTCGACCCGCCGGCGACCAAGCTGACCCGGCTGGGCGTGCCGCGCACCGCCTCGGCGCTGGCGCTGATCGTGGGACTGGTCGCGGCGACGCTGCTGTTCGCGCTGCTGCTGTATCCGCTGATCGTGGCACAGGTCGGCATCCTGCTGTCGCGCATCCCGGACTACATCAACGCCATCCGGGTGTTCGCCAACACCGCCATCACGCACCTGCAGGAGCGGCTGGGCGCCGAGTACGTGGACGGCAAGCTGCGCGACCTGGTGAGCGGGCAGGCCGGCGCCATGCTGGGATTCCTGGCCGGGGCGCTGAGCCGGGTGATCGGCAGCGGCTTCGCCATCTTCAACGTGGTGACGCTGGTGGTGGTGACGCCGGTGGTGGCGTTCTACATGCTGCGCGACTGGCCGCGCATCGTGCGCCGCCTCGATGGCTGGCTGCCGCGGCGCTACGAGGGCGTGCTGCGCGCCCAGGCGCGCGAGATCGACCGCATCCTGGCCGCCTGGCTGCGCGGGCAGATGCTGTGCTGCCTGATCCTGGCGCTGTTCTACGCCACCGCGCTGTCGATGGTGGGCCTCGACCTCGGCTTGATCGTGGGACTGTCGGCCGGCTTGCTGTCGTTCATCCCCTATGTCGGCACGATCACCGGCGCGGTCAGCTCGATCGGCCTCGCGTTCGCGCAGTTCCCGACCTGGACCGGGGTCGCCATGGTGGCCGGCGTGTTCATGACCGGCCAGTTGCTCGAAGGCTACGTGATCTACCCGCGCTTCCTGGGCGACCGGGTCGAGCTGCACGCGGTCTGGGTGATCTTCGCGCTGTTCGCGGGCGGCGCGGCGTTCGGCTTCGTGGGCGTGCTGCTGGCGGTGCCGGTCGCGGCCGTGCTGGGCGTGCTGCTGCGCTTCTGGCTGCACCGTTACCTCGCGAGCCCGCTCTACCTCGACCCTCCGGCCGGCGCCGACGTCGAGTAGAGCCCGCGCGTGAGCACCGCAAGCCTGCAACTGGCGCTGCCGTTCGAGCCGCCGGCGCACTACACCGAAGCCGACTACATCGCCGCCCCCTCCAACGCCGCCGCCCGCCGATGGCTCGACCGCGATGCCGAATGGCCGGAGCGGCGGCTGCTGCGGGGGGGCGGGGCGGGCGCGGGCAAGACCCACCTGCTGCACCGCTGGCGCGAGCGGCACGGCGCGGCAC
>CAXTVL010000540.1:0-2217 GCA_964247515.1 uncultured Acetobacteraceae bacterium
GCTGCTGGCCGCGGCCGGCGAGCAGGTGGAGCAGGAGCTGGGCCTCAAATGCCCCCGCCCCGCGCTGCGCGTGGCGCCGGGACGCGAGGGGATGCGCTACTCGATCGACCTCGAGGACGTGCCGGTCGAGGAGAACGAGCTGCGGCCCGACCGGCTGCTGCTGCGCGACGACCCGGTACACCTCGAACTGGCCGACATCGCGGCCGAGCAAGGCCCGCCGCTGCTGGGCGCCAAGCCGTCGTTCTGGATCGACCAGGCGCACGAGGGCCAGCTACGCGGCGCCGGGATCGGCTTCAACGACGCGCGCGCGGTGATCGCGGCCCGGCTGCGCGCGGTGCTGCGCCGGCAGGCGCCGCACTTCATGGGCCTGCAGGAAGCCAAGAACCTGATCGCCCGGATCGAGCCGCAGTTCGCCGACCTGGTGCGCGAGACCAACCGGATCGTGCCGATGCAGAAGCTGTCCGAGATCCTGCGCCGGCTGGTCGAGGAGGAGGTGTCGCTGCGCAACGTGCGCCTGATCCTCGAGACGCTGGTCGAGTGGGGCGAGCGCGAGGGCCGGGTGCTGATGCTGGTCGAGTACGTGCGTCAGGCGCTGGCGCGCCAGATCTGCCACTGCCACGCCAACCCGCAGAAGCTGATCTGCGCCTACGTGCTGTCGCAGGACACCGAGCAGCTCGTGCGCGAGGCGGTGCGCGACACCGCCGGCGGCCCCTATCTGGCGCTCGACGCCGAGCTCGCCGACCAGCTGGTCGCGGTGTTCCGCGAGCGGCTCGGCGCGCACGAGCCGGGGCCCGGGCAGCCGATCATCGTGACCTCGGTCGACGTGCGCCGCTTCCTGCGCGGGCTGCTGATCAGGAACGGGATCGACGTCGCGATCCTGTCGTACCAGGACCTCGCGCCCGAGTTCCCGGTGCAGCCGATCAGCCCGATCGGGCTGCGTGCCGCGGCACAGCCGCTCGCCGTCGCGAGCTGACGCGCGCTTCCACGAATCGTTTCTAAAGAGGAGGAACATCCCATGCGACTCATGATCGTTCTGCGCGACGGCACGCTGGCCGAGGAGACCGCGGCGGAGCTGCAGGCGGCGGGGTTCGGCACCGACGCGTTCCACGGCATCGCCGAGGCGTCCGAGGCGCTGCGCAGCGGCCATTACGACATGGTGGTGGTGGAGAGCCGCCTGCACGACGGCGACGCGGTCGGCTGGCTGAGCGGCCGCGGCCGCGACAAGCTGGCCGGCGCCGCCTTCGTCATCGTGCTGGCCGACTCCGAGGAGGAGCGGGTCGCGGCGCTCGAGGCGGGGGCCGACGACAGTGCCCGTTGCGTGGTGGGCATGCGCGAGCTGGTGGCGCGCGTCCGCGCCGTGCTGCGCCGGCCGCGCGCCATGGCCGACAGCCGGCTCACCCTGGGCGACCTCAGCCTGTGCACGATCGGCCGCGAGGCCAGCGTCGACGGCCGCTCGCTGCCGATGCAGCGGCGCGAGACCGCCATCCTGGAGGCGCTGCTGCGCCGCAGCGGCCATGTCGTGCCGCGTCCGCTGCTGGAGCAGGACATCTACGGGCTGCAGGCCGAGGTCTGCCCCAACTCGCTCGAGGTGCGGATCAGCCGCATCCGCCGCCAGCTCGCCGAGGCCGGCTCGGCCGCCACCATCGAGACCGTGCGCGGCGTCGGCTACCGCGTCGTCACCCTGGCGCGGGTGCCCGAGACGCGGATACCCGAGACGCGGCTACCAGAGGCGCGGATACCCGAGCACGCCTGACATGCGGAGGTCGCGACGCCTAGCGGTAGCCGGCCGCCTGCAGCTCGAACAGCTCGGCGTAGCGGCCGCCCTGGGCCAGCAGCTCGGCATGGGTGCCGCTGGCCTCGGCGCGGCCCGCGGCCATCACCAGGATGCGGTCGGCCATGCGCACGCTGCTGAAACGGTGCGAGATCAGCACCGCGGTGCGACCGGCGCTGAGGCCGCGGAAGCGCTGGAACACCTCGAACTCGGCGCGGGCGTCGAGCGCCGCGGTCGGCTCGTCGAGCACCAGCAGGCTGGCGTCGCGCATGTAGGCGCGGGCGATCGCGACCTTCTGCCACTCGCCGCCCGAGAGTTCGAGGCCGCCGCGGAAGCGCCGCCCGACCATCTGGTCGAAGCCGCGCGGCAGCCGGCGGATCAGCGCCAGGGCGAGGCCGCTGCCGGCCGCCGCCTCGATGCGGGCGCGGTCGTGGCGCGCCTCGATG
>CAXTVL010000541.1:0-1596 GCA_964247515.1 uncultured Acetobacteraceae bacterium
GGCCGACATCGCGCGGGCGCTCGCGGCGAGCCTGGCGGCCGACCCGCGAATCGCCTCCGCCGAGCCGGCCGGGCCGGGCTTCGTCAACCTGCGGCTGCACGACGGCGCGTTCCAGGCGACGCCGCCGACCATCCTGCGGCGCGGCGAGGCATACGGCGACAGCCGGGTGGGCACGGGTGTCGCCGTCAACGTCGAGTATGTCTCGGCCAACCCGACCGGGCCGCTGCATGTCGGCCATTGCCGGGGCGCGGTGGTGGGCGACGCGCTGGCCAATTTGCTGAGCCGCGCCGGCTACGCCGTGACCAAGGAGTTCTACGTCAACGACGCCGGCGGCCAGGTCACGGCGCTGGCCTGGGCGAGCTACTGGCGCTACTTGCGGGCGCTCGGCAGCCCCGTGACCGACGACGCCATCGCGGCGCTGGCGCCCGGCGGGCTGCAGTACCGGGGCGACTATTTGGTGCCGGTGGGCGAGGCGTTGCGCGGGCGGTTCGGCGAGTCGCTGGCCGGCCCCGGCTTGGGCATCGCCGACCCGGCGCACTGGCTGGCGCCGGTGCGCGACGCCGCGATGGCGATGATGCTGGACGACATCCGCGGCGACCTGGCGCTGCTCGGCGTCAAGCATGGCGTGTTCAGCAGCGAGCGGGCGCTGGTCGAGGCCGGCGCCGCCGACGCCACCATCGCCCGCCTCGACGCGCAGGGCCTGATCTACACCGGCACGCTGGAGCCGCCCAAGGGCAAGCTGCCCGACGACTGGGAGGCGCGGCCGCAACTGCTGTTCCGCTCGACCCGGTTCGGCGACGACGTCGACCGGCCGCTGCGCAAGTCCGACGGCAGCAACACGTATTTCGCCAACGACATCGCCTACCACAACGACAAGCTCTCGCGACTTTCTGGAAGCGGGGAGGGCGACGTGCTGATCGACGTGCTGGGGGCGGACCACGGCGGCTACACCTCGCGCATGGTGGCGGCGACCCGCGCGCTCGGCGGCCGGCTCGACGTGGTGCTGTGCCAGATCGTGCATGTGCTGCGCGACGGCGAGCCGATCCGCATGAGCAAGCGCGCCGGCACCTACGTGACGTTGCGCGACCTGCTGGAGATGGCCGGGCGCGACGCGGTGCGGTTCACCATGCTGACCCGCAAGCCCGACGCGCAGATGGAGTTCGACATCGCGAAGGCGGTGGCGCAGACGCGCGAGAACCCGGTGTTCTACGTGCAATACGCGCACGCCCGCGCCCGCAGCGTGCTGCGCGCCGCCGCCGAGATGTTCGGCCCCGAGGCGGTGTCCGACGCGGCGCTGGCGGAGGTTTCGACCGCCGTGCTGGCCAACCCGGCGGAACTGGCGCTGCTGCGCCGCCTGGCCGCCTGGCCGCGTACCGTGGAGGGTGCGGCGCTGGCGCGCGAACCTCACCGAATCGCCTTTTTCCTGTATGATTTAGCAGGCGACTTTCATATGCTGTGGAACCGGGGCCGGGACGATGCTGCGTTGCGCTTCCTGCAAGCGGACAAGGCGGCCGAGACCCTGGCCCGGGGGGGCGCCGCGGGGGGGCGGCCGCGGGGGTGGGGGGCGGGGGGGGGGGCCCGGGGGCGGGGGGCGGG
>CAXTVL010000541.1:1606-2207 GCA_964247515.1 uncultured Acetobacteraceae bacterium
GCCCTGGTGGCGGCGACGGCGGTGGTGATCCGGTCGGGCCTGGGCATCCTGGGCGTCGAGCCGGTCGAGGAGATGCGCTGAGGCCTTCCGCGTCCGGCGCGAAGGCGCTGGATCAGGGGAGAGGTTGCGATGGCTGACGAACTGGACATACCGATGCCGCGCATGGCGCCGGCGCCCACGCCCAGCTACCGCGTGGCGCTGTCGTCGAGCCGCATGGACGTCGCCACCAAGCGGCTGGCGATCGCGGCCGTGGCGATCGGCGGCGCGCTGCTGCTGCTGGTCGGCGTGTGGTCGATGGAGGGGCGGCACGATGGCGGCGTGCCGGTGCTCGAGGCCGACAGCCGGCCGCTGCGCACCAAGCCGGAGCGGCCCGGCGGGATGCAGGTCGCGGGCGAGAACGAGAGCATCCTGTCCGGCGCTGGGACCACCACCGGCACGGACGCCATGGCGCCGCCGCCGGAAGTGCCGGCCCCGCAGGCGCTGAAGGCGGAGCCCGACCCGGCGCCGGTCAAGGTCGCGGCGGCAGCCACACCCGATCCGGTGCCGACAACGCCGCTGGTGGCGCCCGCTGCGGTCGCTCCGGCCCCGGTCGCGCCAGCCC
>CAXTVL010000542.1:0-2203 GCA_964247515.1 uncultured Acetobacteraceae bacterium
TCACGCTGTCGTAGTCGCCGCACATGCCGGCGTCCGACTGGAACGCGGTGCCGCCCGCCATGATGTGATGGTCGGCCGAGGGGCAGTGCGTGTGGGTGCCGACGATCAGGCTGGCCTGGCCGTCGAACGAGTGCGCGAACGCCATCTTCTCGCTGGTCGCCTCGCCGTGGAAATCGATCACGACGGCGGCCACGGTGACGCCAAGGCGGTATTTGGACAGTTCGACGGCGGTGGCGCGGAACGGGCAGTCCAGCGGATCCATGAACAGCCGGCCCATCGCGTTCAGGACCAGTGCCCGGCGGCCGTCCGACACCTCGACCACGAATTGACCGGCCCCCGGCGTGCCGGGCGGGAAGTTCAGCGGGCGGATCACCCGCGGGTGGTCGGAGATGAAGGGGATCAGCTCCTTGCGGTCCCAGGCGTGGTTGCCCAGCGTGATCACGTCGGCTCCGGCCGCCAACAGCGCCAGCGCCATCTCGGGGGCGAGGCCGAAGCCGTGGCTGGCGTTCTCGGCGTTGACCACCGCGAGCTCGATCCGCAACGCCGCGCGCAGTCGTGGCAAGGCAGCCTCGGCCGCCTCGCGGCCGGACCGCCCGACCACGTCGCCCAGGAACAGGATGCGCATTCAGGGACCTTCGCAGAGGGTCAGGCCGTGCTCGGTGGCGACCGCCCGCAGTCGCGCGTCATAGTCGCCGGCCGGCACCGCGTCCACTTCCTGCGCCGCGAACGCGCACCCGAGCGCGATGGCGCCCGGCAGCCCCGCCAGGGTCCGGTCGTAGTAGCCGCCCCCATAGCCTAGCCGGCGCCCCGCGCGGTCGAACGCCAAACAAGGCACCAGGACGACATCCGGCACGACCTCGATCATCCCAGCCGGGACCAGCGTGCCGAACCGACCCGGCAGCAGCACTTCGCCCGGCCGCCATGGCCGAAACGTCAACGGCAAGCCGCGCGGCGGCGTCACCGGCAGGGCAATCTGGTGCCTATGGGCGTGCAGGACGGCCAGCAACGGGCGAATGTCGATTTCGCCCGGCAACGGCCAGAAGCCCGCGACGGTGCCGCCGGGCGAAAGGGGGAACGCCGGCAGGAAGCGTTCCGCGAGAGCCTGGCCCAGGGCTGGGTCGCAGGTGGCGCGAACCGCCCTGGCCGTCAGTCGCGCCGCGCGCTTGGCGGCGATCAAGTCGTCGTCGTATGAGTGCGGAGCCGCCATGGCCGTTGGCTTGCCATCCTCCCAAGGCCTGCTTGCGCAGGTGGGCACCAGATACCGTGACCAAGATCACGACAGCGCCAGTTCCCGAGGGAGTGCTTATCGGCCCTGGGGATGAGCTGCCTGACGCACCCAGCAGCCCCGCGACGCAGACTTAGGGACGGTCAAGGCTGTCCGCAATCTGCTCGGCACGGCTCGCGAGCTGCGCCAGCCGGCGGTTGGGCGCGCGCGGCCGGGGCGGCGGCGTGGCGGCCCGTGGGTCCGCGCGCAACGCGTCGAGTTCGAGCCGGATGTCGTGCAGCTCGTCGGCCATCAGCAGGGTCGCCAGCACCAACAGCCGCGCCTCGCCGCTGCTGCCGCCCAGCGCCTTGATGCTGTCGATCCGCTTCTCGACCTGCTCCGCCATCATGCCGAGATGGCGCTCCTGGCCGTCCTCGCAGCCGACCGTGTAGCTGTAGCCGTTGAGCTTGA
Source organism: uncultured Acetobacteraceae bacterium (assembly GCA_964247515.1). GTDB lineage: Bacteria > Pseudomonadota > Alphaproteobacteria > Acetobacterales > Acetobacteraceae > CAVRQM01. The sequence continues at coordinate 1,676 of CAXTVL010000542.1, forward strand.
CGGTGACTTGGGCCAAACCCGCCTCCTGTTGCTGTCAGTGGCCGCCGTTGGGGCTGCCGTTGCCGCCGCCGGAATCGGGTGTCGCAGCCAGTGCCGCGCGCAATGTCGCCACCAACCGATCGAGCCGCGCGCGCAGTTCGGCGTTGTGAGGCTGCTCCGAGTCGCCGGCGCCCATCGCCTGCGCCGCGACCTCCCGGACCAGGGCGGCGATCCGGTCGAGTGCCCGATCCAGCCGGTCGATCGCTTGCATATCGGCGGCTTCGGCCGCGTCGGGCTGGTCGGACATCGCTCACTCCGACCTTTGGTGTGGCTTGGGGTGGCTGGTGGCGCTTGCGTTTGAAGCCGGACGCCGGTTGAACGTCAAGCATGAAACGTCCACCGCTGGTCGCGGTGCACTGCTTGGCCCACGCCCGCGCCGTGCTCGCCAGCGGCCGCCCCGCCACGCTGGTCTCCGGGCGGGGTGCCGGCTGGTATGCCGGGGCCGCGTGGTGGGCGGCGCTGGTCGACGCCGCGCGCGAGGCGCAAGGC
>CAXTVL010000543.1:0-2184 GCA_964247515.1 uncultured Acetobacteraceae bacterium
CGGACGCCATCGATCTCGTGGGCACGCTCAGCCTGCCGCAAGCGGGCGCCTGCCGGGCGCGGGCGACGCTGTTTGGCGGCAAGGATTCTGGGCTGATGCACCTGGCCGCGGCCGCCGGGGCGCCGACGCTCGGGCTGTTCGGCCCCACTCCGGCCGAGGAATACGCGCCGGCCGGGCCGCGCGCGGCCGTGGCGCGCTCGCCCACCACCCGGATGCGAGACCTTGCGGTACCGGACGCGCTGGCCGCCGCGATGCGCTTGCTCGGCAAGCCGCAAGCCCGATGCGGGTAGCGCAGGTCATGGCCGGGGCGGCCCACGGCGGCGCCGAGCTGTTCTACGAACGCCTGTCGGTGGCGTTGCACCAGGCCGGCGACGCCGTGCTGCCGGTGGTCCGGCGCAACGCCCGCCGGGCCGGGCTGTTGCGTGCCGCCGGGATGTCGCCGGTCGAACTGGCGTTCGGGCCACCCTACGACCTGCTTACCCCGAGGCGGCTGTGCGCCGCCCTGCGGGGGTTCGAGCCGCAAGTCGTGGTCAGCTGGATGAGCCGGGCCACGGCGCAGACGCCGCGCGGCGATTGGGTGCATGTCGGCCGCCTCGGCGGCTACTAATACCTGCGGCACTACCGTCGGTGCGACCACTTGGTCGGCAACACGCGGGCGCTGGTGGCTTGGCTGCGCGAGCGGGGCTGGCCGGCCGAGCGCACCCACTATCTGCCCAACTTCGTCGAGGATTGCAGCCTGGCGACGCCGTCTGCCGACCTGCCGCCCGAGCAGGGACCGTGGCTGCTGGGGCTCGGCCGGCTGCACACAGACAAGGGCTTCGACACGCTGGTCCGCGCGCTGCCGGCGCTGCCTGGAGCGCGTGTCGCCATTGCCGGCGAAGGCCCCGAGCGCGCCGCGCTCGAGACGCTGGCGCGGGCCGAAGGCGTGGCGAGCCGGGTCCATTTCCTCGGCTGGCGCACCGACCCGGCGGCACTGCTGCGGGCAGCGCAACTGTTCGTGTGCGCCTCCCGCGTCGAGCCGCTCGGCAACATGGTGATCGAGGCATGGTCGGCCGCGTGCCCGGTCGTGGCCGTAGCCGCCGCCGGCCCGGCCGAGCTGATCCATGACGGCCACGATGGAGCCTTGGTGCCGACCGAACGCCCGGACGCGCTGGCCGCGGCAATCGCCAGCCTGCTAGGAGACGCGCCGCGCCGAGCCATGCTGGCAGCGGCCGGAAGGCGGCGTTTCCTGGCCGAATTCAGCCAGAGCGGCGTCGTGCGAAGCTGGCGGGATTTTCTGGCCGGCGTCGCACCCGGCTAGAACTCAGCCGAGTCCCGCGCGACTCATGCCCACGGCGGTCACGGTCAGGATCGTGGCGCCGTCGGACAACGGGATCTGGCCGTCGATGCAGCCTTCGTCGGCCAGGTAGCGCAGGAGCGCTGCCTGCCGCCTGCTGTCCACCGAGATGCCGGCGCGGTGCAACGCCGCCTCGACCTCGGCTTGGTGACGCTGGCTGAGGCGTGCCATGGAGGCGAACGCCCGCAACGCCGAGATCGCCACGGCAGTGTCGACTTGGCCACCCTTTGCGCCGTCCGCGGCGCCGCGAGGAATCGGCTCGGACAACGCCATGCTGTCGGTGGTTGCGTCTAGGACGGAGTCGAAAACCTTGATCAACGTGGCACCGTGCTTGTTTATAGGGCAGTTAACCAAGCCAAGCGTTCCTGCGGGAGACGTTGGTATAAAATTAGAACAGCTTCGTCAACGGTCTTGCGCCAACGGTCGACCACGCAAAACAGGGATGAAACTGCGGTGCGTTGTCCGACCTCCGACAGTTCTTCCATGCAAAATGCCGTGATGCTGAATCGCAACAATTTCCAACGATTAAAGTTTGAAAGCGTGCACAGCGGCTTTGCAGTAATCGATTGCGTGGCGTTGCGTCACGACAGGGTCGTTTCGGCCCGGAACGCATCGACGATGCGGCGCACCCTGCCCTCGCGGTCGACCAGCATGACGTCGAACCGGATACCGGCGCAGCCATGCCCGGCCGCTTCCCACTCCGCACGCTGGCCGAGCAGGATCTCCGCGGCGGCGAGCAGGCGGCGCTGCTGGCGTGCCGACAGGGCCCGCGCCGCGTCGTGCCAAGCTGGTCGGGCCTTGACCTCGACGAAGGCCAGCAGACCGTGGCGGGCCGCCACCACGTCGAC
>CAXTVL010000544.1:0-2181 GCA_964247515.1 uncultured Acetobacteraceae bacterium
GCCGTGGCGGGCGTTCGCCGCCGAGCGCGCGTTGGTCGGGCGGAGACTGGACGACGCCACGAGGCGGCGCGCGGGCGAGGCCGCGTTCGCGGGCGCCGAGCCGCTCAGCCAGAACGGGTTCAAGGTCGAACTCGGCATCCGCATCGTGGGCGAGGCGCTGCTGGTCGCGGCCGGGCGCGGGGCCGCGTAGCGGGCGGCCTCAGTTGCGCGGGCCCAGCAGCCCGCGCGCGACGATATGCGCCTGGATCTCGGCCGAGCCTTCGAAGATCGACAGGATGCGGGCGTCGCACAGCACGCGGCTGATCGGGTATTCGAGCGCGTAGCCGTTGCCGCCGTGGATCTGCAGCGCCGCGTCGGCGTTCGACCACGCCACCCGTGCCGCCAGCAGCTTCGCCATCCCGGCCTCGATGTCGCAGCGCTGGCCGTCGTCCTTCTTCCGCGCGGCGTGGTAGGTGAGCTGGCGCGCCATCATGGTCTCGACCGCCATGGCGGCGAGCTTGCCCGCGACGCGGGGGAACTGGACGATCGGCTTGCCGAATTGCGGCCGGTCGCGGGCATAGGCCGCCCCCAGCTCCAGCGCGTTCTGCGCCACGCCCAGCGCCCGGGCGCCGGTCTGGATGCGGGCACTCTCGAAGGTCTCCATGAGCTGCTTGAAGCCCTGGCCCTCGACGCCGCCCAGCAGGTTCTCGACCGGCACGCGGAAGCCCTCGAACGAGATCTCGTACTCCTTCATGCCGCGATAGCCCAGCACCTCGATCTCGGTGCCGCTCATGCCCGCGGCCGGGAACGGCTCGGCCTCGGTGCCGCGCGGCTTCTGCGCCAGCAGCATCGACAGGCCGCGATAGCCGGCCTGGTCCGGGTCGGTGCGGACCAGCAGCGTCATCAGGTCGGAGCGGGCAGCGTGGGTGATCCAGGTCTTGGCGCCGGTGACGACGTAGTGCTCGCCGTCGCGCACCGCGCGGGTGCGCAGGCTGCCCAGGTCGGACCCGGTGTTCGGCTCGGTGAACACCGCGGTCGGCAGCACCTCGCCGGAGGCGATGCCCGGCAGCCAGCGCGCCTTCTGCTCCGGCGTGCCGGCGAGGCCGATCAGCTCCGCCGCGATCTCGGCCCGGGTGCCAAGCGAGCCCACGCCGAGATAGCCGCAGCTCAGCGCCTCGGAGACCACGCACATCGCGACCTTGCCCATGCCGGAGCCGCCGTGCTCCTCGGGCACGGTCAGGCCGAACACGCCCATCTCCGCCAGTTGCCGCACCACCGGCAGCGGGATCAGCGCGTCGCCACGGTGCCAGCCCTGCGCGAACGGCGCGATCTCGGCCGCGGTGTAGCGCAGGAACTGGTCGCGGACCGCGGCGATGGTCGCGTCGGCGATGCCGACATCGCCGAACCGCAGCTCGGCCGCGGCTTCCGCCACGACCAGCCGCGCGTGGCGCAGCGCCTCCGGCTGCGCCCGCGCGCGCCCCGCCGGGTCGCCCCCCCAGCGCGCCACGGTCGCGGCGTCGAGGCCGGAATCGGCGGGGCGGGCGAACTCCGACTGGCTGATCGGGATGCCGCCGCCCAGTTGCTGCAGGTACTCGGCGAAGCCCAGCCGCAGCATGGCCCATTCGAGCGGGCCCGACGCGCCGTCCGCCTCCAATTGCCGGCCCCATGCCAGCAGGCGGCGCAGCGCCTCGACATAGGTGGCCTGCCAGGCGAAGCCGTGGGCGGCGAACTGGTGGGCTTCGAGCAGCTCGGCCCGCACCGGCGCCCCTGCCGAGCCGCCGCATACCAGGCCCGCGACGGCGCGACGGCTGCCCTGCAGCAACTGCTCGGCCGCCGCCAGCCCGTCGGCGCAAAGCCCGAACAGCGCGGCGGCATCCCGGGTATCCGTGGTGACAGTGTCCAACATCGTCGCACTCCCTAGCGTGTTGACGGCCCGGCCACGACGCCGGAATCGCGCAGGCGGCCGTATGCCTCGCCCGACAGGCCGAGGGTCTCGGTCAGCACCGCCTCGGTGTGCTGGCCCAGCACCGGCGCGGCACTCGGCGCGCGCCGGCCGCTCTCGCCGAAGCCCAGCGGCACGGTGTTGGCGAGTACCCGCCCGACCCCCGGCTGCTCGATGTCGGCGAACATCGGGTTGGCAGGGGAGCAGCGCGGATCGTCGCGCACCAGTTGCCCGAAATCCTGGTACGGCCCCCACAGCAC
>CAXTVL010000545.1:0-2175 GCA_964247515.1 uncultured Acetobacteraceae bacterium
GCTCCGCCGCGTGCCGCGCGGGTCGCGCAGCCCGACGCGGGGGAGCAGGCGGCCGGCGGCAGCCCGGCCAAGACGCCGCTGGGTCCGGTCGACACCGCGGCGCAATACGCCATCGTCACCGATTACGCGACCGACGCCGTGCTGCTCGACAAGGACGCCGACGCCGCCATGGTGCCGTCGTCGATGACCAAGCTGATGACCGCCTACATCGTCTACGGCCATCTGAAGGCCGGGCGGCTCACGCTGGCGCAGGAGCTGCCGGTGAGCGAGCGCGCCTGGCGGATGGGCGGCTCCAAGATGTTCGTCCAGGTCGGCACCTCGGTCGCGGTCGAGGACCTGATCCGCGGCATGATCGTGCAATCCGGCAACGACGCCTGCATCGTGCTGGCCGAGGGCATCGCCGGCTCGGTCGAGCAGTTCGTCGCGCTGATGAACGCCAAGGCCACGGAGCTCGGCCTCACCCAGTCCCGGTTCGCCAACCCGACCGGCTGGCCCGACCCCGACCACCACATGAGTGCCCACGACATCGCCAGCCTGGCGCGCCGGCTGATCCGCGACTTCCCGGACTATTACCGGTACGACGACGAGAAGAGCTTCAAATACAACAACATCGAGCAGGAGAACCGCAACACGCTGGTGCAGAAGGGAGTGGCCGACGGGCTCAAGACCGGCCACACCGAGGCCGGCGGCTACGGCTTGGTCGCGAGCTCCTCGCGCGGCGGCCGGCGGGTGATCGTGGTCGTGAACGGCCTGCGTTCGATGCACCAGCGCGGCGAGGAGGGGGAGCGGCTGCTGGACTGGGCGTTCCGCGAGTTCGAGAACGTCACCCTGTTCACCGCCGGCGAGACGGTGGAGCGGGCGCCGGTGTGGCTCGGCGAGCCGTCGAGCGTGGCGCTGGTCGGCGGGCGCGACCTGGTGGCGACGATGCCGCGCAACTGGCAGAAGAACGCCCGCGTGGCGATCGAGTACGACGCGCCGCTGCGCGCACCGGTGGCGCGCGGCGCCAAGGTGGGTCGGCTTCTGGTGTCCGGCGGCGGCGTGCCCGACCTGGAGATGCCGCTGCTGGCCGGTCAGGACGTGGCGCGTCTGGGACTGCCCGGGCGGGCGGTGGCGGTGCTCACGCACATGGTGACAGGCACCTGAGCTCGATGGCCGGGGCCGGCCGCTTCATCACCTTCGAAGGCGGTGAGGGCGCCGGCAAGTCCACCCAGGCGCGGCGGTTGCAGGCGGCGTTGGAAGGGCAGGGCCGGCGCGTGCTGCTGACCCGCGAGCCGGGCGGCACGCCGGGGGCCGAGGCGCTGCGGGCGCTGCTGCTCTCGGGCGCGCAGGACTGGGCGCCGCTGGCCGAGACGCTGCTGCACTTCGCCGCCCGGGCCGAGCATGTGGCGCGAGTGATCCGTCCGGCACTCCAGGCCGGCATTTGGGTGGTGTGCGACCGCTTCGTCGATTCGACGACCGTGTACCAGGGTGCCGGGCAGGGCGTGGCGGAGGGCGACATCGCGCTGCTGGCGACGATGATGCGCCTGGCGCCGGACCTCACCTTGGTGCTCGACGTGCCGCTCGCGGTCTCGATGGCGCGCATGACGCAGCGCGGGCACGGCCCGGATCGCTACGAGCGGCTGGGCGAGGCGTTCCTGGCGCGGGTGCGCGACGGCTTCCGCGCCGTGGCCGCGGCCGACCCGGCCCGCTGCGCGCTGATCGACGCCACGGGCGATGCCGACGCCGTGGCTGGGGCGGTGTGGGCCGCCGTCACGTCACGGCTCGGTCCACTATGAGCGAGACGCCCGAACCGCGCGCCAACCCGGAGCTGGTCGGGCACGCGGCGGCCGAGCTTGCATTGGCGGAGGCGATGCGCTCCGGGCGGCTGCACCATGCCTGGCTGCTGCTGGGCCCGGCCGGGATCGGCAAGGCGACCCTGGCGTTCCGCTTCGCGCGCCGGCTGCTGGCCGGCCCGCCCGCGGGCGACGATCTGGCGCTCGACCCCGCGAGTCCGGTGTTCCGCCGGGTGGCGGCCGGCTCGCACGCCGACCTGCTGACCGTCGAGCGCGCCTGGGACGAGAAGCGGCAGCGGCTGCGCGGCGAGATCGTGGTCGAGGACGCGCGCCGCATCGCGGGCTTCCTGCGCCGTACGGCGGCGGCTCCTCCAGAACCTTGAGCAGCGCGTTGGCGGCGTTC
>CAXTVL010000546.1:0-2170 GCA_964247515.1 uncultured Acetobacteraceae bacterium
GGTCCGGTCGCCGTCCAGCCGCACCGCGCCGTGGCGGCCGGGGTCGTCCTCGCGCAGCCACCGCCGCGCCAGCGTGCCGGGCGGGTCCGGGGCGGCGAGCAGCCCGGCCAAATTGGCGTCGAGCCAGGAATCGCCGTTGCACAGCAGAAAGCGCGAATCGAGCCGGTCGCGCGCCCGCACCAGCGCGCCGCCGGTGCCGGCCGGAGGGCTGTCGTCCAGCACGGTGAGCCGCAGCCGGCGCGGCAAGTGGCGCTCCAGTCCGGGGAGCGCCGCGCGCACCGCGTCGCCGCGTCCGCCGGCAAGCAGCAGCGCCTCCTCGACGCCGAAGCGCGACAGCTCGCGCAGCAGCCAGGCCAGGAACGGCCGGTCGCCGACCGGCAGCAGCGGCTTCGGCGTGGTGGCGGCGAGCGCGCCCAGCCGGGTCGCCAGGCCGCCCGCCAGCACCGCGCACTGGCGGATGGTTGCGCCGTCCACGTCAGGCGGGCGGGAACATCGCCCGCTCGACCAGGGCGCAGACGATGTGGCCGGCGGTGATGTGGACCTGCTGCACCACCGGCGTCCATGGCGAGGGCGCCCGCAGCAGGATGGCGCACAGCGGGCCCATCGCCGCCGGGTCGTGGGCGGCGAAGCCCAGCGTGCGCAGCCCGCCGGCCCGCGCCGCCTCCAGCGCCAACAGCACGTTGGGCGAGCGGCCCGAGGTCGAGATGCCGAGGAACAGGTCGCCCGGTCGGCCCAGGGCGCGCACCTGGCGCTCGTAGATGTGGTCGAAACCGTAATCGTTTCCGGCCGAGGTGATGACCGAGCTGTCCACGGTGAGCGCCAGGGCGGCCAGCGGCGCGCGGTCGTACATCAGCCGGGTCACGAACTCGCCGGCGATGTGCTGCGCGTCGCCGGCGCTGCCGCCGTTGCCGGCCACCAGCAGCTTGCCGCCCTCACGCAGCGAGGCGGTGATCGCCTCCGCCATGGCGTGCATGACCGCGTGCGCCTCGGCGTCGTCGGCGAACGCCCGAATCGCCGCCGCCGATCGGGCGAGGTAGTCGGCCATGTAGTCCTGCGGCGAGAGGGCCATGCTGGCTCCTGTCAGAAAGGGTTGCGCGGGTTATCGGCGATTTGCCCGGGAAAACCAATTCCCGTAACGAACGTTCACGCCCGGTGTCACAGGAGCCTAGCATGACCCAAGCCGTCCATCTGCCCCGCCTGCTCGCCGCCGGTGCGGCACTGCTCGTGGCGGCGACGCTGCTGTCCGGCTGCAACACCACGGCGGGGCTCGGCCAGGACGTGAAGAACAGCGGCAACGCCGTGACCAACGGCGCCAACCAGGTCAAGCAAGGCCTGTAACCCGCCGCAACAGCCCGCCCGCCGCCGCGATCCGGCCTGTCGCGTCGCCATAGGCGAGCCGCAGCAACTGCGCCACCACCGGCGCGGCATCGGCCGGGAGCGTCGTCAGGTGTCGGGTCGAGCGGCGGGTGCGGGTGACGATCGCCTGCGGGCGGGTCAGCTCCAGCAACCCCTCGGCGCCGCGCGTGGTGCCGAACCCGCTGTCGCCGCTGCCGCCGAACGGCAGCCGGGGGTCGGCGGTCGGCACGATCACGTCGTTGACCACGACGCAGCCGGCGCGCAGCGACCGGGCGAACGTGGTGGCGGCGTCAGCGGGGCCGAACACCGCCGCGCCCAGCGCGTAGCCACCGGCATTGGCTGCCACGAGCGCCGCCGCCGCATCGGCCACCACGACCAGCGCCGCCAGCGGCAGGAACAAATCCTCGTGGACCCAAGGCTCGCTGCCCTCGGCCGCGACCAGCAGCGGCGCCATGGCGCCATCGGACCGCCCGACCCGCCCGACCACCTCGCCGCACTGCGCCAGGATCGTCTGTCCGCGTCGCAGCAGGTCGGCGCCGGTGGGGAAGGCGGGAGCACTCGCCAGCAACGGGGACAGACGCGCCAGCAGCGCCGCCTTGTCCGCCCCGGTGACGATGACGCGGCGCGGCGCGATGCAGGTGCGCCCGGCGTTGAAGGCGAGGCCGAACGCGACCGCCCGCGCCGCGAGGTCGAGGTCGGCGCCCGGCAACACGACCAACGGGTCGCGCCCGGACAGCTCCATGGTCGCCGGCACCAGGCGCGGCGCCAGTTGCGCCAGCACCGCGCGCCCGGTCGCGGCCGAGCCGGTCAGCAC
>CAXTVL010000547.1:0-2165 GCA_964247515.1 uncultured Acetobacteraceae bacterium
CGACACGTCGGCCCCGGACGACACCGAGGGCGTGCGCGGCGCCATCGCCGCCGCCCGCGCCAGCGGCGGCGTGCTGGTGTTCTCCGGACGCACCTACCGCATCGGCGCCACCCTGGACCTGCCGAGCGGCGTGCACCTGCTCGGCACCGGGGCGGTGGCCGGCAACGGGCCGGACGAGGTTGCGGGCACCACGCTGCGCCGGGTCCGTGACTGCGTCATGCTGCGCATGGCCGGCAGCAGCTTCCGCCATGGCGGCCCGATGAAGCACTCGGCGCAGTTGCGCGGCATCCTGTTCGACGGCGGCGACCACGCGAGCGACCTGGCGCAGTTCGTCGCCGCCTCGCGGATCACCATCGCCGACTGCTTCTTCGTGCGCAGCCGCGGCCGCCACCTGTTGCTGCACGAGGTGTTCGACAGCCGTATCGGCAACACCGATTTCGACGGCGGCGGGCGGGCGGATTCGGCCTGCCCCGCGGTCGAGCTGCGCTCCGGCGATGGCTACGAGTTCACCAACCACGTGCACTTCACCGGCTGCCGGCTGGAGAGCTACCCCGGCACCGCGATCGCCCTGACCGGCGGCAACACCAACAAGATCTACCTCACCGACTGCAAGCTGGAGAGCCTGGCCTCCGACCGCCCGGCGCTGGCCGCCGGCCACGCCGTGATGCTGCATCTGGCCGGGTTGCAGATCACCGGGCGCGGCACGCCGGGCGCCACGCTCGACGCCCTGCTCAGCCTCGCCGACAGCTCGTTCGTCGTGGGCGATGTGAGCCTGGAGCACGCCGCCTGGGACGGCGGCGCCACGCTCGGCGCCTATGTCGGGCTGGCGCGCTGCCGAGGCGTCGACCTGCAACTCACGGTGATCGACGGCCAGCGCGCCCTGCCGCCCGAGGCCTATGTCGGCATCGAGGACGGCGAGGCCTGTTCGGTGCGCGGGATGGTCCGGCGTGGCCGGCAGGTCGAGAGCCGGAGCTGGGCGGCGTGAGGCCGCATCGAGGGAGGTGGCCGCCGACGCTCGGCATGGTAGCGCTACCCATGGCGATGGCGACGGCGCTGGCGGGTGCGCCGGCGCGCGCCGAGTACCTGATCGGCAGCGGCGACACGCTGGCGATCTCGGTGCTGCGGGTGCCGGAGCTGAACCGCCACGCCCAGGTCGATCCCGACGGCAACATCGCGATCCCGCAACTGGGCGCGGTCAGGGCGGCGGGGTTGGGGCTCGCCGAGCTGCGCGCCAACCTGACCCGCCTGCTGGCCGGCAAGGACATCGTGCGCCAGCCGGACGTGCTGGTGGAGCTGGTGGGGATGCGGCCGATCACCGTCGACGGCGACGTCTCCAAGCCCGGCGAATACGCCTTCCGCGCGACGCTCACCGTGCGTCAGGCGGTGGCGATCGCCGGCGGCTACGACCTGCTGCACCTGCGCGCCACCAACCCGCCGCTCGAGCTGCCGGACGTGCGGGCGCAACACCAGACGGTGTCGCTGGAGCTGGCGCGCCAGGAGGTGCGCAACGCGCTGGGCCAGGCCGAGCTGGACCACGCGCCCGAGCCGGCGCTGCCCACGCCGGACCAGGTCGCGGTGCCGGCCGCGGTGCTGGCCCGGATCGTCGCCTCCGAGCGCGAGCAGGCCGCCGCCCCGGCGCGGCCCCGCGACGCCGAGCAGCAGGCGATGGCCCGGCTGATCGCGCGCGCCGACGAGCAGATCGCGGCGCTGCAGGACCAGCACCGCGAGGACCAGAGCAACGTCCAGCAGCTCGACGCCCAGGTGGCGCAGATCCGCTCCCTGCTGGAGCGCGGCCTGTCCAACCTGGTCCGGATGCAGGACGCGCAACAATCCATCTCGCTGTCGCGCTCGCGGCTGTCCGAGGGCATCGCCAACATCGCCCTGGCGTCGCGCGGGCGCGAGGAACTCATCCGCCAGCTCAGCCGCATCGACGAGGACCACCGCCTGACCCTGGTGCAGGCGGCGGCGGACGGGGCGCAGGAGGCGCGCGCGCTGCGCGCCCGGCAGGACGCCTCGCAGGAGAAGCTGCTCTACCTCGGCGCCCTGCGCTCCGCCCTGCGCCAGGGGGCCGGCCAGGGCGCCAGTCGGGGCGCCGGTCGGGGCGCCGGCGCCGGCGCGCCGGTCGGGGTCGGGCGCGGGGCCGGCACGCGGCCGGGCCGGCGGGG
>CAXTVL010000548.1:0-2163 GCA_964247515.1 uncultured Acetobacteraceae bacterium
GCCGTGCCGGGGTTGCTGCTGCTGGCGCTGGTGGCGCCGGAGCGGGTCGGCAGCGGCTCGCTGCTCGACTTCCGCCTGGCGAGCCTGTCACTGCTGCTGGCGACGGCAACGGCGCGCATCGAGTGGCGCGGCGTCGCATGGCGACGCGCCGGTTACGCGACCGTGGCGGTGGGCATGGGTGCCCACGCCGTCGCGCTGGGTGCCGCATGGCGCGACGCGGCCGCGGATTTCGCCGCCTACGGGCGCCTGACCGCGCGCTTCGAGCCGGGCGGCATCGCGCTGATGGCCTACGGCACGCCGCTCGACGAGATCGGCTTCGAGCGGTTCTGGTCGCCGCCGCTGACCTCGATCGAGACCCAACTGGTCGGCCGCCAGGTGTTCGTGCCGATGATCTTCGCCAACCCGACGCAGCAGCCATTGGCGTTGTTGGCCCAATTCGAACCGCTGAAGCAGCCGTTCGACTTCTCCAGCGAGGCGGCGGTGGCGGCGTCGCGGCCGCGCCTGGCGCCGATCTGCGCCGCCTGGCCGCAAGTCAGCGTGACCGTGCTCTATCCCCAGCCCTGGCTGCGCGCGGCGCTGCCGCCCGAGGCGGTGCTGGGCAGCGAGCCGCACTTCCTACTGTTGGACGGCTGCGCGCTGCCTACGCGAACGCCGACAGCAGCAAGCGGGTGAAGCCGCCGGCGTCGGCGTCGAACGCCACGTCGCAATTGGCCGGCTGGCCGCCGCGCTGGTGGGTGTCGATCACCGTGCGCCCCACGGTGAGCGGCCCCACCGTCTCGACCGCGACATGCAGCCGGCGGATGGCGAGCAGCGCAGGCTCGACCAGGAAGCCCACCGCCAGCGCGTCGTGGACCGGGGTGGTGTGCGCCACCGGCATCCGCTGCACCTCGTCGTGCGCGGTGATGCGCTGGCCGATGAACGCCGCCGCCGCCCGCCCGGCATTGGTGCCGAGCGCCGCGAGCGCCGTGCAGTCGTCCTGCGACACCAGCGCCCGGTGGGTGGCGTCGAGCGGCACCAGGGTCACGCGGCGGAAGCCGGCGGCGAACACCATCGCCGCCGCCTCCGGGTCGCCCCAGACGTTGAACTCTGCCGAGGGGGTCACGTTGCCGATCTCGTGCCCGCCGCCCATGATGACCAGCTCCGGCACCCGCTCGGCGAACCCGGGGTCGAGCGCCAGGGCGGCGGCGAGGTTGGACAGCGGCGCCACCGCGACCAGCGTGATCGGGTCGGTCGCGGCCCGGTAGGTCTCGATCAGGAACTCCACGGCGCCGGTGGCGTGCGCGGCCCGCCGGCTCATTGGCACCGGCAGCGAGGTGCCGTGGATGCGGTTCGACAAGTCGTTCTCGGCGCGCGGGCGGGGGAAGTCGCGCCGCGCCAGCGGGCGCGCCAGCCCTTCATGGACCGGGATGTCGTGGCGCCCGACATGGTCGAGCACGGCCAGCGTGTTGGCGGTGCAGTGTCGCACCTCGACGTTGCCGTTGACCGTCGTGCAGGCCACCAGGTCGAGGGCGGGGTGCAGCGCCGCCAGCATGATCGCCACCGCGTCGTCGGTGCCGGTGTCGACGTCCAGGATCAGTTTGCGTGCCATGGTGCGACCTTAACTCAGGTAGAGCCAGACGATCCAGGTCGCGGCGGCGAGCGGCGGACCGAACGGCAGCGCCGTCGCGGCCTCGACTCGCCGGCCCAGCGCCATCGCGAGACAAGCTGCCGCCAATCCGGCGAGGGCGGCGCCGGTCAGCACCAGTGGCAGCGCCTGCCAGCCGAGCCAGGCCCCGGACGCGGCCAGCAGCTTGGCGTCGCCCGCGCCCAGCCCGTCGCGCCCCCGGACCCGTCGGTACGTCCAGGACACCGCCCGCAACAGCGCGTAGCCGGCGGCGGCGCCGAGCGCGTGGTCGGTCAGCGCCCAGGGTTGCAGCCACCATGTCGCCGCGAGCCCGGCCAGGACCAGCGGCAAGGTCAGCACGTCCGGCAGCCAGAAATGCGCCTGGTCGATCCATGACAGCGCTAACATCGTCCAGCCCAGCGCGCAGCCGGCCCACAGCGCCGGTCCGGAATCGACGCAGGCGGCCCAGGCCGCGACCGCCAGCGCCGCCAGCTCGATCGCCAGGTGCGTCGGTGCGATCGGCGCGGCGCAGTGGCGGCAGTGCCCGCGCAGCGCCAGGA
>CAXTVL010000549.1:0-2152 GCA_964247515.1 uncultured Acetobacteraceae bacterium
GCTCTGGATCGACGGCACGCCGACCGCCTGGCCGCGCACGCCGCGCGCCGCGCGCCGGCTCGGCATCGCGCTCGTGCCCGAGGACCGCAAGGCGCAGGGGCTCGTGCCGGGCATGGCCGCCATGGACAACATCGCGCTCGCCGACCTCTTGGCGGTCACGCGGTTCGGGGTGGTGTCCGAGCGGCGGATGCGCGCGGCGGCCGAGCGCGTGTCGCGGCCGTTCCGGCTCGACCCGTCGCGGCTCGGTCACGCCGTCCACCAGCTCTCCGGCGGCAACCAGCAGAAGGCGCTGCTCGCCCGCTGGCGGCATTGCCGCCCGCGCATCCTGTTGGTGGACGAACCGACGCGGGGCATCGACATCGGCGCCAAGTCCGAGATCCTCGACGCGCTGCGCGGCTTCGCCGACGACGGCGTGGGCGTGGTGATCGCCTCGTCCGAACTCGAGGAGATCGTGGCCGTGGCCGATCACGTCCTGGTGCTGTCCGAGGGCCGGCCCGCCGGCCGGCTCGACGCCAGGCGCCATGAGGTCAGCGTGGCCGCGATCCTGAACCGTGCCTTCCACCTGGAGAGCGCCGATGTCTGAGGTCCACGCCGCTTCCCCGCCGACGCCGCTGGTCCGCTCCGCGTCGCGCCCGCCGCTGCTCGCGCTGGTCAGGCGTTACGGGCTGCTCGCCCTGCTGGTCGTCCTGGTCGGCGTGTCGGAATACCTCTACCCGCGCTTCCTCGAGTGGCAGAACGTCCGCAACATCCTGAGCCAGAACGCGCTGGTCGGCATCATCGCGGTCGGCATGACGTTCGTCATGATCACCGGCGGCTTCGACCTTTCGGTGGGATCGATCTACGCCGCTGGCGCCACCGTCTATGCCAGTCTGGCCGTGGCCGGCTGGCCCATCGCCGCCGCGGCGGCGGCGACGGTGCTGGTCGGCGTGGTGGCGGGCCTGGTCAACGGGCTGATCGTCACGCGGCTGCGGGTGAACCCGTTCGTGGCGACGCTCGGCACCATGACCGCCTACAGCGGACTGGCCCTGATCTACTCCAACTCCTCGCCGTTCGTGGTCGAGGACCCTGGCTTCACCCGGCTGGGGCGCGGCGCCGCGCTCGGGATGCCGATCTCGATCTGGCTGCTGTTCGCCTGCTTCGCGGCCGGCCAGTTCGCGCTGTCCAGGACGGTCTACGGCCGCTGCCTGTACGCGATCGGCGGCAACAACGAGGCGTCGCGACTGGCGGGACTCCAGACGGAGTGGCTGCGCACCTCGACCTACGTGCTGAGCGGGGCCTGCGCCGCGGTCGCCGGCATGGTCGTGGCTTCACGGCTGGCGATCGGCCAGGCCGACATCGGCGGCGCGATGTCGCTCGACGCGATCGCGGTGGTGGTGATCGGCGGCACCTCGCTGCTGGGCGGCGAGGGTGCCATCTGGCGCACGGCGATCGGCGTGCTGATCGTGGCCGTGCTGACCAACCTGCTCGATTCGCTGGCCGTGGACGCCAACTACCAACTGGTCGTCAAGGGTGTCATCGTCATCGCCGCCGTGGCGCTGGACGCGCGGGTGCGGGCCGCCCGCTGACGGAGCGGAGCGCCACACCGCCGCGTCGGCGGTCAGGTCGCGGTCAGGTTGGCGCGCCATCCTGCACTCTGCGGCGCCGCAAGCGCGCTGCCCCCGACTGACCGGCTCTTCGAGGAACGACGCGAATGGTGAACATCCCCAATCTCTGCCGACCAAGTTCGCTGTGCGGAGCCGCCCCGGCACATTCCAGGTCCGACGACGTCGACCTTCCCAACCGGCTGGTGTCGGCGCGTGGCTCGCACGGCGCGCAGTCCTTCGCGGCAGCCTTGCAGCACCAGCCGGCAGCGCCGGAAGCGGCCGCCGCCGCCCCGCCGCGCCACGAGGCGGGGTTCGGGCAACGGATCGACGATCTCGGGGCGGCGCACCAATCCGGCGGCATCGGCCCGCAAGAGTACCATGCGCGGGCCGACAGCCTGTCCGGGCACGCGACCGAAGCCTGGTCGGGCGGGCATCTCGATGATTTCCAGTACAGCGCCGTCATGCGCCGGCTGGGCGAGCAGACCGCGGGCGTGGCCGGGCGCCCAGGCGGGAGGACCGGGGGCCGCGTCGGCGGTCGCAGCCAGCCCGGCGCAACTGGCCAACCACCG
>CAXTVL010000550.1:0-2149 GCA_964247515.1 uncultured Acetobacteraceae bacterium
GCGCTGGGTGGTGTTCGGAAGATTGGTCATGGTGGCGAATCCTTGCTGCGGCCGATGCGCCTGGCGTGAGCAACCGTCGTGCCATGGAACCGGCATGGATTTCGCAGGACTTCAGCGTTAGCTTTCGCATGTTGCAGCGAGGACCGCTTATGGACGTTGGAACTGGCGCTGTCGGCGCGATGGGCGCCAAGCTGTTGGCGTTCACCGAAATCCCGGTGATCGACATCGGCCCGCTCGCCGGCCCCGACCAGGAGGCGCGGCTGGCGACGGCGCGCCGGATCGGCCAGGCGTGCCAGGAGGTCGGGTTCTTCTACATCGCGGGCCACGGCATCGCGCAGGAACTGGTCGACCGCGCCTACGCGATGTCGCGCGCGTTCCACACCTCGCCGGTCGAGCAGCGGGAGCGCGTGCTGGTCGACCGCTCGCCCGGCACGCGCGGCTGGTGCCCGGCCACCGCCGAATGGACCGACCCCGATCCCGAGCTGTATCGCCTGACGCCGAAGCGCGAGACGCTCGACTTCCTGACCACGCCGACCCTGCACGCGGCGTTCGACCTGTCTCTGGAGATCGCCGACGACGACCCGGACTTCCTCGCCGGCAACATCATGCTGGTGCCGAACCAGTGGCCGGACTGGATCCCCGGATTCCGCGAGACCATCACCGAGTACTATGACGCGGTGCGCGCGGTCGGCGACCGGCTGTTCCGCGCCTTCGCTTTGGCGTTGGGGCTGCCGGAGCGGTTCTTCGTCGACCAGGCGCGAAAGCCGCCGTCGCAACTGCGGCTGCTGCGCTACCCGCCGAACGACCGGCCGATGGACAACGCCAACCCCGGCATCTTCCCGCATTCCGACTTCGAGTGCTTCACCATCCTGAACCAACAGGCCCCCGGCCTGCAGGTGATGAACGCCGCCGACGAGTGGGTCGAGGCGCCGCCGATCCCCGGCACCTTCATCGTCAACATCGGCGACCTGCTGGAAGGCTGGACCAACGGCTTGTTCAAGGCGACGCAGCACCGCGTGGTGAACACCGGCAAGGAGCGCTTCTCGATGCCGCTGTTCTTCGCGGTCGATTACCACACCGTCGTCGAACCGCTGCCGCAGTTCGTCTCGCCCGAGCGCCCCGCCGGCTACGGCCGCATCGTCGCCGGCGACCATTTGGCCGGCTTCAGCCTGAACGGCGCCAAGCACCTCCGCCGGCGCGTGCTGTCGGGCGAGCTGAGGCCCGGCTTCCCGATCCATGCCGAGAACCCGTTCAAGCGCAAGGCGGTCAACGAGTTCGCCGACACCTGAGGCTCATGCGGACGCCGCGAGCCAGGCCCGCCATCCGCCGCTCGCCGTGATCTCCGTGGCGTCCACGACACCCGAGACTTCGGCCAGGAAGCCGAGGCAAGGCGCGTCCTCCAGCAGCACCGTGCCGAAGCCCAGCGGCGACGGCACCTGTGCCAGCAGCGCGCCCACGCTGGCGGTCGGCAACGCCCAGACCTCGCCGGCGATGGCGCTGCCGACCGTGGCGCGCAGCAGGCCCGGCCGGTTGCCCAGGGCATAGAGCCGGTACTCCGCCGCGGTGCGCGCCTCGCGCACGAAGCGGCCGCCCAGGGCGGTGATCTGATGGTTCAGCGCCAGCCCGGCCATGTGGCCGCCGACGCAGAACAGCGCGGTCTCCTCCGCTCCCATTGGGTCCGGTGCCGCGGCCTCGGGCAACGCCGCTTGCGTGGCGCCAACGGTCCGGGTCAGCGCCCGATGCACATGGTCCGCCAGCGTCGCCAGCCGGCCTTCCGACCAGGCCGGCCCGATCAGCGTGACCCCGAACGGCAGCCCGTCCTCGCCGAGCCCGGCCGGCACCGCGATGGCCGCGAGGTCGCACAGATTGACGAAGTTGGTCCAGGTTCCGAGCCGCGCGTTGACGCCCAGCGGGTCGGCGTCGAGTTCGGCCAGCGTCGGGCAGGGCAGGGTGGTCGGCACCAGCAGCGCGTCGCAGCGCTTGAACAGCGCCGCCGCCTCCCGCCGCGCGCGTGCGAGAGCGTGAAACGCGTCGAACGCGTCGACGGTGCGGCGTTCGAGCCCGCCGGCCAGGATCGCCTGCGTGACCGGGTGCAGGATGTGCGGCCGCCGCTCGATCACCTCGCGCAGTGCCGCCGTGCGCTCGGCGA
>CAXTVL010000551.1:0-2146 GCA_964247515.1 uncultured Acetobacteraceae bacterium
GCGGCCGACCACGCGCTGCCGGTGCTGGCGCGGGTGTTCGGCCTGCTGCCCGCCGCACCCCGCCTGCTGCCGGCCAGCGGCCGGGCGGTCTCGCTGGCCGTGGCGCCCGAGGCCGATCCGGTTCGGTTGCTGTTCACGACGCCGGCCGCGGTGCTCACCGGCGACGGTCCGATCGGCTTGCGGGCGATGGGCGGCGTGCGGCCGCTGCGCTTCCTGGTGGACGGCGCGCCACTGCCCTCGCTGTCCGCTTTGCGCGAGACCGACTGGACGCCGCCCGGCCCCGGCTTCTATCGGCTGACGGTGCTGGATGCGCGCGGTGAAGCGGCGGCGGCGGCGGTGCGCGTGGTCACGCCGTAGGCGGCTTGGCGCGGTGCGTCGCCAGCACCGCCTCGCTCTCGCTGTCGATCTCCTGCAGCGTGACCTCGTAGCCCCACAGCTCGGCCACGTAGCGCAAGGTCAGCTCGGCGTCGTGCTGCGCCAGCAACTGCCCGGGGCGGGCGCGGTGCTGCAGCATCAGCCGCCGGTCGCCGGCGAGGTCGACGTCGACCACCTGCACGTCGGGATCGCTCTCGGACGGGTCGTAGCTCTGCGCCAGGCTGCGGCGGACGGCGCGGTAGCCCTCCTCGTCGTGGATCGCGTCCACCAGCAGCGTGGTCTGCGAGGTGTCGTCGAGCAGGCGGAACATGCGGAACTGCCGCATCACGGCGGGCGAGAGGTATTGCAGCACGAAGCTCTCGTCGCGGAAATTGGCCCAGGCGAAGCGCAGCGTGCCCAGCGGGTCGCCGTTGCCGGCGATATCGGGGAACCAGGCGCGGTCCTCCTCGGTGGGGTCGCTGCACATGCGCTCGATGTCGGTCATCATCGCGTAGCCCAGGGCGTACGGGTTGAAGCCGGGGCCGCCCTGCTGCTCGAAGCTCGGCTGGAAGATGACGTTGCTGGTCGAGTGCAGCACTTCGAGGAACGCCGCGTCGTCGATCTGCCCGGTCTCGTGCAGCCGGGTCATGATCCGGCTATGGACCCAGGTGGCGCAGCCCTCGTTCATCAGCTTGGCCTGCGGCTGCGGGTAGAAATACTGCGAGATGAGCCGCACGATGCGGATGATCTCGCGCTCCCAGGATTGCAGCTTGGGCGAGGTCTTCTCGATGAAGTAGAGCAGGTTCTCCTCGGGCAGTCCGAGCTTGCGCCGGCGCTCGCCCAACGGGCTGCTGTCGGGCGCGGCGGCGGCGTTGGGCAGGGTGCGCCACAAATCGTCGAACACCTGCTCGTCGTACTCGCGCCGTTCGCGCTCGCGCTTCTGGTCGCTCTTCAGGTTGAGCGGGCGTGCGCCGCCATGGCGATGGACGCCGTGCCGCGACAGCGCGTGCGCCGCGTCGAGCACCCGCTCCACCGCCGCGACCCCGTGCCGGTCCTCGCAGCCGGCGACGTAGGAGCGGGCGAACTCCAGGTAGCCGAGGATGGCCGAGGCGTCGGTCCATTGCCGGAACAGGTGGTTGTTGCGGAAGAAGTGGTTGTGGCCGAACGCCGCGTGCGCCATCACCAACGCCTGCATGGTCGCCGTGTTCTCGCCCATCAGGTAGCTGATGCAGGGGTCGGAGTTGATCACCACCTCATAGGCGAGGCTGGTGTAGCCGCGCCGGTAGCTGTGCGCGTGCTGCAGGAAACGCTTGCCGTACGACCAGTGCCGGTAGGCCAGCGGCATACCATGGCCGGTGTAGACCTCCAGCATCTGCTCGGCGGTGATGACCTCGATCCGGTTGGCGTAGACCTCGAGCCCCAGCTCCTCGCAGGCGATCCGCTCGATCGCGTCGTAGCTGCGTTGCAGGGTGCCGTAATCCCAGTCGGTGCCGGTGTAGAGCAGCGGCATGTCAGCCATGGCGGCACCCCCGGCACGGCGTCAAGGTGTCGTGGCCTTGCGCTTGAACAGGTCGCGGAACACCGGAAAGATATCCTTGCGGTCGGCCACGCGGCGCATCGCGAGCCGCGAGTCGCGCCGCGACAACGGCTCATAGCCGCGCCACAGATCGGTCTCGGAGTGGATCACCATGGCCGACTTGACCTCGATATAGGCGAAGTGCTGCACGATCGGCAGGATATCCTGTTCCAGCAGCCGGACCGCGTGCTGGGTGTCGTTGCCGGAGTTGTCGCC
>CAXTVL010000552.1:0-2145 GCA_964247515.1 uncultured Acetobacteraceae bacterium
CACGACGCTCGCCCTGAAGCCGATGAACTGCCCCTGCCACGTGCTGATCTTCCGCGACCGCCTGCGCTCCTACCGGGAGCTGCCGCTGCGCATGGCCGAGTTCGGTTCGTGCCACCGCTACGAGCCCTCGGGCGCGCTGCACGGCATCATGCGCGTGCGCGCCTTCACCCAGGACGACGCCCACATCTTCTGCACCGAGGCGCAGATCGCCGACGAGACGGTGCGCTTCGTGGCGCTGCTGTCCTCGGTGTACCGCGACTTCGGCTTCGACAGCTTCCGCGTGAAGTTCAGCGACCGCCCAGCGACCCGCGCCGGCGACGACGCGACGTGGGACCGGGCGGAGGGCGCGCTGCAGGAGGCCTGCGCCACCGCCGGCGTCGCCTACGAGCCGAACCCCGGCGAGGGCGCGTTCTACGGCCCGAAGCTCGAGTTCGTGCTGCGCGACGCCATCGGGCGGGATTGGCAGTGCGGCACGCTGCAGGTGGACTTCGTGCTGCCCGAGCGGCTCGACGCTGCGTATATCGGGGAGGACAGCGCCCGCGCCCGGCCCGTCATGCTGCACCGGGCCATATTGGGCAGCTTCGAACGGTTCCTGGGCATCCTGATCGAGCAGTATGCCGGGCGGTTCCCGCTGTGGCTGGCGCCCGTCCAGGTGGTGGTCGCCAGCATCGTGTCGGACGCGGGCGCCTATGCCGAGGAGGTGGCGGCGGCGCTCGTGGCGCTGGGCGCTGGCGGCTGCGCCCTGGCGCCGCCCTACGCGCCGCCGCGTTACGTCCTGCCCGCGACCTGGCGCGGCCAGGGACCGTTCGCGGTGGCCAAGCCGCGCGACGAGTTGCCGCGCGGACCCTGGTGGGAGCGGTTCGGCGACCCGATGCTGGACGAGCTCGAACAGCGGTTGTCGGCCGAGAACCCGACGCTGGCGGCGGTCTACGAGCAATACGTGCAGGCGCGCGACGTGGCGGCGGTCGCGCGCTCGGGCCTGTATCCGCAGCTTTCGACCAACGCCCTGTCCTCGTACGAGAAGATATCCCGCAACGCGCCGTTCCGGAACGCGCAGAGCCAGCTCAACGTCGCGCCCAACAACCTGATCGAGGCGACGGCGTCCTGGCAGCCGGATTTCTGGCAGCAGATCCGCAACAGCGAACGGCTGCAGGCGCGGCTGGCGCAGTCCGGCGCCGCGGTGGTGGCCAACGTGCGGCTCAGCCTGCAGACCCAGCTCGCCGACGCCTACTTCGCGCTGCGCGGGCTCGACATCCAGAACGCCGTCTACCGCAGCGCCGTCGCCAACTACCAGAAATCGGTGCAGATCACCCAGAAGCGGCTCGCCGGCGCCATCGCGGCAGGGCTCGACGTGGCGCGCGCGCAGACCCAGCTCGCCTCCACCCAGGCGCTCCAGAGCGCCAACCTGGCGAGCCGCGCGCTGCTGGAGCACGCCATCGCCGCGCTGGTCGGCGCCAACCCGAGCGAGTTCTCGATCCCGCTGCAGGAACGCGACATTTTCGCCAATCCCACGGTCCCGGTCGGCATCCCGTCCGAGCTGCTGGAGCGGCGGCCGGACATCGCCAGCGCCGAGCGGCAGATGGCGGCGGCCAACGCCAGCATCGGCGTCACCCGCGCCGCGTTCTACCCCAACGTCAGCATCAGCGGCGTCAGCGGCTTCCAGGACACCGGCTTCAACCTGGCGAGCCTGCCCAACGCCGTGTGGTCGATCGGCGCCAGCGCCGTGCTGCCGCTGTTCGAGGGCGGGCTGCGCCGGGCGCAATTGCAACAGAGCTGGGCGCAGTTCGCGCAGACCCGCGACAGCTACCGCGCCACCGTGCTGGCCGCCTTCCAGCAGGTCGAGGACGGGCTCACGCTGTACCGCAGCCTGCGCTCGCAGACCGCCTCGCAGCGCGGCGCGGTGGCGGCCGCCAACAAGGCGATGAACCTGACCCAGCAGCTCTACGTCGGCGGCCTGGTCACGTATCTCGACGTGGTGGTGGCGCAGGAGACGGCGCTGCTGGCGGCGATCGCCCTGGCGCAGGCCCGGACCCTGCAACTGCAATCGACCGCCAACCTGGCGCTCGCCGTGGGCGGCGGCTGGAGCGTGGCCGACCTGCCGAGCGAGCGCGGCGTGCTGCCGTTCGACCCGCTGGACGTCACGCA
>CAXTVL010000553.1:0-2136 GCA_964247515.1 uncultured Acetobacteraceae bacterium
AGCGAGCGCGGGCGGTAACTGGGCGTCTATAAGGAAGCGCATTACGCAATGCGCAACACCGGATGATCGGCCTGGCGCGCCGCGTATTCGAGCGACGCGAAAATGTCCCCAGCCTCCAGCAGCGGGCAATCCGCCAGGATTTCCTCCCGCTCGGCACCGGCGGCGAGCAGGTCGAGCACATCCGTCACGCGGATGCGTAGGCCGCGCAAGCACGGCCTGCCGCCACACTGGTTCGGATCAACGGTGATGCGATGGGTCTCACTCATCTGGTATCTCGCGTGCGGGACATGATCGGGCTCGGACACCCCCCTGCTTCAGGCGTTCAACCACGCCTTCTCGCAAATCCGCCCGTTGTCCATGTCGAAGCCGCTGTGCGGGGTGTGGCCGCCGACATTGACCGAGCGGCCGTCGAGCCAGTCGCGGAACGCCGGGACCATCATGCCGCCGTCGCGGTTCAGCATCGCCTGCATCTCGAAGATCGCCTGCCGCCGCTTCGCCACGTCCAGCTCGGCGCGCGCGGTCGCCAGCAGCGCGTCGAACTTGGGCACCTTCCAGTGGGTCTCGTTCCACGGCGCGCCCGACTGGCACATCACCGCCAGCATCTGTGTCGCCGCCGGCCGGCCGCCCCAGTAGCTCGCCACGAACGAGCCCTTCAGCCACACGTTGTCCCAGTAGCCGTCGGCCGGCTCCTTCTTGATGCCGACCGGGATGCCGGCGCGCTGGGCGTTGGCCTGGAACAGTTGCGCCAGGTCCACGGCGCCCGAGAACGCCGCGTCGCTGGCCTGCAGCACCACCCTTGCGTCCACGCCGGCCTTCCTGAACAGCGAGCGCGCCTGGTCCGGATCGTAGGCTGTCTGCGCCAGCTCGCCGTTGTGGAACGGGTCGCCCAGCGGGATCGGGTGGTCGTTGCCCAGCGTGCCGTAGCCGTTGAACAGCGTCTTGAGCACCGCCGGCCGGTCGATGGCGAGGCGCAGCGCGCGGCGCACGTCCGGATTGTCGTACGGCGGGCGGTCCAGCATCATCACCATGTCGGCGAACCAGCCGCCCGGCGCGCGCACGACGTCCAGCTTCTTGTCGCGCCGCAGCAGCGCCACGGTCTTGGGGTCGACGCGGTTGATGATGTCGACCTGACCACTCATCAGGGCGCTGGTGCGCGCGGCGGCGTCGTTGATGACGGTGACGAGCGCGGCGTCGAGATGGCCGCGCCCGGCCTTCCAGTAGTCCGGGTTCCGCCTCAGCGAGACCCGCACGCCGGGGTCGAACGTCTCGAGCGTGAAGGCGCCGGTGCCGACCGGGTGGGCGAAGTCCTTGAACCCGTCCGGCACCATCATGACGTGGTAGTCGGTGAACACCGCCGGCAGGTCGGCGTCGCCGGCCGAGAGCACGACCTCGATCTGGTACGGGGCGAGCTTCCTGACCTCGGTGATCCCCTTCATCGAGCCGGCGGCGCCCGACTTGTTGCCGGCGCCGCGGTGCAGGTTCAGCGAGTAGAGCGCGTCGTCGGCGGTGAACTCGCGGCCGTTGGTGAACTTCACCCCACGGCGCAGGTTGAACACCCAGGACGCGGCGCCGGGCCTGGCCTCCCAGCTCTCGGCCAGTTCCGGGACCAGCTTGTTGTCCGGCCCGTTCTCGACCAGCGAGCTGTACAGGGCATAGTTGACCACGACGCCCACGGTGTCGGTGGTCAGCGTGAAGTCCAGCGTGTCCGAGGTGCTGCCGCCGGCCAGGCCCAGGCGCAGCGTGCCGCCCGGCCGGGGCGTCGTCGTGGCGGCCCGGCTCTGCCCAGTCTGGGCGGGCAGCGCCAGCAGCGCCGCGGTGCCGCCGAGCAGGGCGCGGCGCGAGATCGTGTCGATCATGGCGTTCTTCCTCGGGTCAGACGTGATGGCGGGGGATGGCGAGCCGCCAGTGGCGAGACGCCACCTTCGTGTCGCCGTGGCGGGCGTCGAGCCAGGCCTCGACGTGGAACTCGGTCTCGCTCGCGCGCAATACCGTGCGGGTGGTGGCGTGGGTCTGCCAGGCGCCGCGGCCCAGACACATCTCGAACGACACCTCGCCCTCGGCCGAGAGCGGGTCGTCCGGCGCGATCGTGAAACGGTCGCGGGAGGCCAGCTCGTATTCCAGGCCGCTGTCCTCGAT
>CAXTVL010000554.1:0-2135 GCA_964247515.1 uncultured Acetobacteraceae bacterium
GTCGCCGGGCACCACGAGGTGGAATTCGAGGTAGGTCAGCCGCCCGGCGTGCCGGGTGCGCAAGTCGTGCGCCTCGATGGCGCCGTCGGCGTGCTGGCCGACCAGCAGGCGGATGCGCTCGACGATCACCCCGGCCGGCGCTGCGTCCATCAGGCCGCCGACGCTGTCCGTCATCAGGCGCACGCCGGACCACAGCACGCTTACGGCGACGCCCACGGCCAGCGCCGGGTCCAGCCACCACAGCCCGGTCTGCACAGACAAAATAAGCCCGGCCGTGATGCCGAGCGACGTCACCACGTCCGTCCACAAATGCCGCCCGTCCGCCGCCAGCGCCGGCGAGCGGTGCCGCTTCCCCGCCCGTACCAGCACGGCGGCCCAGCCCGCATTGACGGCGGTGGACGCCGCGTTGATCCCGAGGCCCAGCCAAGGCTGCTGCAGCGACGCGGGCTGGTTCCAGGTCAGCCAGGCATGGTTCAGGATCGACCCGGCGGCGACGATGATCAGCACGCCTTCGATCACCGCGGCGAAGAACTCGGCCTTCTCATGCCCGTAGGTGTGGTTCGCGTCGGCCGGCCGCGCGGCCAGGCGCAGCGCCGCGAAGGCGACCAGGCTCGCCACCACGTTGACCACGCTCTCCAGCGCATCCGAGTACAGCGCGGCGCTGCCGGTCAGCCACCACGCCGCCGCCTTCATCGCCAGCACGGCGACGCCGACGAGGATCGTGGTGCCGGCGATGCGCCCCGTCTGGTCCAATGCTGCCCCTGCGCCTGTCGCCGGAGGGAATTAGCAGGGGCGGGCTACACCGAAAAGTATTTCGCCTTCGGGTTCAGCACGACGATGGCGCTGGTCGATTGCTCCGGGTGCAGTTGCCACTCGTCCGACAGCGACACGCCGATCCGCTCGGCGTCCAGCAGGCGCAGCAGCGGCGCCTGGTCCTCGAGCTTGGGGCAGGCCGGGTAGCCGAAGGAGTAGCGGGACCCGCGGTAGTGCTGGGACAACATGCGCTCGATGTCGCGGTCGTCCTCCCCGGCATAGCCCAGCTCGGCCCGGATGCGCTTGTGGGTGTACTCGGCCATCGCCTCCGCCACCTCGACCGACAGCCCGTGCAGGTACAGGTAGTCCTGGTAGCGGTTGTCCTCGAACCATACCCGCGCCGTGTCGGACGCCTTCTGCCCGACGGTGACGACCTGCAGGCCGATCACGTCGCGCTCCGCGTCGTCCACGTCGCGGAAGAAGTCGGCGATGCACTCGCCGTCCTCCTTGGGCTGCCGGGGCAGGGCGAAGCGGCACAGCTCGGTCTGCCCGTCCTGCTCGAACACGATAAGGTCGTTGCCCTGGCCGGCGGCCTTCCAGTAGCCGTAGATCGCCTGCGGGCGCAGGATGCTGTCCGCGTCGCAGATCGCCAGCATCCGGCGCATCACCGGGCGCAGCTCCTGCTTGGCCCAGCCGAGGAAGTCCTCCAGCGTCTTGCCCTGCTTCCGGAAGCCCCACTGGAATTGGTAGAGCGACCGCTCGTTCAGGAACGGGATCACCGCCTTGGGCGCCGCCTCGATCATCCGCGCCCCCCAGAACGGCGGGGTGGGCGGCGGCACGTCCGCCGTCAGCCGGCGCCGGCGCGCCTGCACGGCCGCGACATCGACCGGGCGGAAGGCGCGTTGGTCGGCCTGGCCCAGCGTGCGCTGCGTGTTGCGCGCCTTGCCGGACCGCTTCGCCTGGATGGCCGCCAGGTAGTCGTCGAAGCCGTTGCCCGTCACCTTGTCCATCAGATTCAGCCCGTCGAACGCATCCCGGGCATAGGCCACGCGCCCGGAGGCATAGGCCCGCACGCAGTCGTCCTCGACGTAGTTGCGGGTGAGTGCCGCGCCGCCCAGCATGACGGGAATCTCCAGCCCCTGCCGCCCCATCTCCTCCAGGTTCTCCCGCATCACGACCGTGCTCTTCACCAGCAGCCCCGACATGCCGATGGCGTGGGCCTGATGCTCCTTGGCCGCGGCCACCATGTCGGCGAGCGGCACCTTGATGCCGAGGTTCACCACCCGGTAGCCGTTGTTGGTCAGGATGATATCGACCAGGTTCTTGCCGATGTCGTGCACGTCCCCCTTCACGGTGGCCAGCACGATGGTGCCCTTCTCCTG
>CAXTVL010000555.1:0-2135 GCA_964247515.1 uncultured Acetobacteraceae bacterium
GTGCCGCGTGGATGGCCGGGTCACGCCCGGCCATGACGTAATATACTGAATTCCTTAGACATATTGAACCGGACACCAGTGGGTCAAGCCCGGTGATGACGGCTATGGAACGGACATGCGCGGCAAGCGACCCGCGTCACGATTGCGGCGCCACGGTGAGGTACTTGTACTGGTGCGAGGAGTCGTCCATCGGGAAGGCGTCGTTCTTCTCCGCCTGGAACACGCTGATGACCTTGTTCTTGATGTCGCCGTACTGGTCGAAGGCCACGGTGCCCTGCAACGTCTTGATCGACAGCCCGGCCAGCGCGGTGCGGACGGTGCTGCGGTTGATCGGCTGCTTGGCGGCGGCGACCTTGCCCACCGCATACACGATGGCCATGGTCGCGTCGTACGAGCAGATCGAGTAGTCGTCCGGCGCCAGCTTGAACGCCGCCTTGAAGCGCTTCACGTAATCCGCGAGCGCCGGGTCGTCGGTCAAATGCGGCGAGGCCTGGGTCGAGTACCAGCCCTGTGCCGCCGGGAAGCCGGCGCCGGTGAACATCTCCGGGGTGTAGAGGCCGTCGCCGCCGCCCTTGGGGATGCCGGGCAGGATGTCGTAGGCCTGCTTCACCAGCTTGACGCCGGCCTGCATCACGCCGCCGTAGTACAGGCTCTCGGCGCCCATCGACTTGATCTTGGTCAGCACCGCCGCGTAGTCGGCGCCCTTGGGGTCGAGCTTGTCGCGACCGAGGATCTTGATGCCCTTGGCCTCGGCCTGCTTCTGGAACGCGTCGGCCAGGCCCTCGCCATAGGCGCCGGTGTCGTCGAGCACGTAGACGCTCTTCACCTTCAGCACGTCGGCGTAGAAGTTGGCCATGTTCGGGCCTTGCAACGCGTCGGTGGCGACGGTGCGGAAGAAGATGGTCTTGCCGGCTGGGGTGAACTGGGCGGCGAATTTCGGGTCGGTCAGGTCGGGGTTGGTGGCCGAGGGGGTGATCATCGCCAGGTCGCCCTGGCTCAGGATCGGCGTCATCGCCTTGGCCGCGCCCGACATCTCCGGCCCGTCGATGCCGACCACCGCCTTGTCGCCCACGAACTTGCGGGCGTTGATCGCCGCCTGCGCCGGGTCGTACTGCCCCGCCGTCGCGGTGCCGTCGTCGAGCGGATACAGCTCGAACTTCACGCCCTTGACCAAGTGTCTCGCATTGGCGTCCATGACAGCGAGCTTGGCGCCGTTCTCCTGCAGGATCGCCGCCTGCGCGTCGCCGCCGGTGAGCGAGCCGTCCCAGCCGATCTTGACCACCTTGTCTGCGGCGGATGCCGGCGCGGCCGCCCCGAGCAGGGCCGACACCGCGACCGCGGCGAGCAACGTGGAACGACGGTTCGGCATGGGCACGACCTCCTGACGACCAGATGACGACAACCGCTCACAGCGGCGTGTGCCCGTACCATGCAATCGCCATGCAACATTGGCAAGCCTGCCCCTCGCGGCTCACATGCGCGCTGCGGTGCGGCATGATAGACTGTCGCGATGGCTCCCCCGCTCATGCTGCTCCAGGATATCCGCATCACGCTCGGCAGCGCGCCGCTGCTCGCCGGCGCGGAGCTTTCGGTGGGCGCCGGCGAACGGCTGTGCCTGGTCGGGCGCAACGGCTCGGGCAAGTCGACGCTGCTCAAGATCGCGGCAGGACTGCTGCAACAGGACGCCGGCACCCGCTTCGTCCAGCCCGGCGTCACCGTCCGCTACCTGCCGCAGGAGCCGGACCTGTCCGGACACGCCGACACGCTGGCCTATGTGGAGTCCGGCATGGGTCCGGGCGACGACCCGCATCGCGGCCGCTTCCTGCTGGAGCAGTTGGGCCTGACCGGCGCCGAGCCGCCGGCGCGGCTGTCCGGCGGCGAGGCGCGGCGGGCGGCGCTGGGGCGGGTCCGGGGGCCCGCGCCCGGCATCCTGCTGCTCGACGAGCCGACCAACCATCTCGACCTGCCGGCGATCGCCTGGTTGGAACAGGAACTGGCCGCGATGTCGTCGGCGCTGGTGCTGATCAGCCACGACCGGCGGCTGCTGGAATCGCTGTCGCGCGCGATCGTCTGGCTCGACAATGGCACCTCGCGCCGGCTCGACCGCGGCTTCGCGCATTTCGAGCAGTGGCGCG
>CAXTVL010000556.1:0-301 GCA_964247515.1 uncultured Acetobacteraceae bacterium
GGCCCGGCGGCGGGCCGCGCCCGCCCCCCCGCGGCGCCCATCCCGGGGCGGCGCGCGGGCCAACGCCGCGCGGTGCCGGGCGGCGCCGCCAACGTCGCGCGCAACGTCGCCTCGCTCGGCGCCCAGGCGAGCCTGGTCGGCGTGGTGGGCGAGGATGCCGGCGGGCACGAGCTGGAGGCGGCGCTGCGCGGCCTCGGCGTGGCGCCGAGCCTGGTGCGCGACGAGCGGCGCCCGACCCCGGTCAAGACGCGCTTCATGTCCGGCCCGCCCCAGTTGCTGCGGCTCGACGAGGAGGCCAGCG
>CAXTVL010000556.1:345-2133 GCA_964247515.1 uncultured Acetobacteraceae bacterium
TTGCCCGGCTGCGACATCGTGGTGCTGTCCGACTACGCCAAGGGCGTGCTGACCGACCGCGTGCTGGCCGAGGCGATCGCCCTGGCGCGGCGCGCGGGCAAGCCCACGCTGGCCGACCCGAAGCGCGCGAGCTTCGCGGCCTATCGGCAGGCGGGCGTATTGACGCCCAACCTCGCCGAGGCGGCGCGCGCCACCGGCATCGAGGGCAACGACGACGCGACGGTCGAGCGGGCCGGGCGGGCGGCGCTCGCCCAGGCGGAGGCGGAGGCGGTGATCGTCACCCGCTCGGAGCGCGGCCTGACCCTGGTGCGCCGCGAGGGCCCGACGCTGCACGTGCCGACCCAGGCGCGCGCGGTGGCCGACGTGTCCGGGGCGGGCGACACCTTCGTGGCGGCGCTCGCGGTCATGCTCGCGGGGGGCGCCTCGCTCGACGCGGCGGCCACGGTCGCCAACATCGCCGCCGGCATCGCGGGGGGCAAGGCGGGCACGGCGGCGGTGGGGGGCGCGGAGCTGACGGCGGCGCTGCACCAGCGCGAGCTGCTGGAGCTCGACGACAAGGTGGCGGAACTGGGCCCGGCGCTGGCGCGGATCGCGCGCTGGCGCGCCGAGGGGGCGCGGATCGGCTTCACCAACGGCTGCTTCGACCTGATCCATCCCGGCCACATCCGGCTGCTGGCCGAGGCCCGGCGGACCTGCGACCGGCTGGTGGTGGGCCTCAACAGCGACGATTCGGTGCGCCGCCTGAAAGGCCCCACGCGGCCGGTGCAGAACGAGACCGCGCGCGCCACCGTCATGGCCTCGATCCGGTCGGCCGACCTCGTGGTGGTGTTCGCCGAGGACACGCCGGAGCGGCTGATCGAGGCGATCTGCCCCGACGTGCTGATCAAGGGCGCCGATTACAGCGTCGATCAGGTGGTGGGCGGCGCCTTCGTGCGCCAGCATGGCGGCCGGGTGGCGCTGATCGAGCTCGAACAGGGCCACAGCACGACCGGCACCATCCGGCGGATGGCCCCGCCGCTCGATGCCGTGCCCGACGGATTGTCGGTTTGACGGC
Source organism: uncultured Acetobacteraceae bacterium (assembly GCA_964247515.1). GTDB lineage: Bacteria > Pseudomonadota > Alphaproteobacteria > Acetobacterales > Acetobacteraceae > CAVRQM01. Next base: position 1,400 of record CAXTVL010000556.1, read on the forward strand.
CGCGCCGATGGCGGGCGAGGTGGTCATCGCCCGCTACGCCGAGGATCTCGACTGGGTGGCGCGGATACCGGCCGAGTTCTCGGTCACGATCTACAACAAGGGTGCCGCGATCGCCTCCGACGCCGCGCTGGGCCGGGCCGGGCGGGTGGTCGAGCTGGCCAACAGCGGCCGCGAGTCCGACACCTTCCTGCGTCACATCCTGGGCAAGACCGAGTTCGGCGACGGCCACACGGTGTTCCTGCAGGGCGACCCGTTCGCGCACAGCCCGGACCTGATCGCGCTGCTCGGCGCCTGGCGCTCGTGGGGCGACCTGCAGCCGCTGTCGTGGGGCTGGCTGTCCTCGGAGCACCTGCCGCCGGAGGGCGTGCTGCGGGCCGAGACCGGCGGCTTCGTCGACGGAATGCGGGTCCGCCCGGAGCTGTTCTCGCTGTGCAGTTGGACCGCGCTGCAGTTCTTCGACCCCGGCGCCAAGCGCATCTGCGACGAGTACCAGCGCCTGCACGGCCTGCCGAACGGCGCCAACATCGCGGCCGACTTCCTGCGCCGCTGCGAGTGGACCGGGCTGGCCGAACAGGCCCGCACCCACCTGGCCGGGCGGTTCTCGTATGGGGCGTTGTTCGCGGCGCGGCAGACGCTGCTGGCGCAGCCGCCGCGCCGTGGCCTGGAACTGGCCCTGGAGGCCGCCAACGCGCATTCGATGTACGGCTACGTGCTGGAGCGGCTGTGGCTGCACA
>CAXTVL010000557.1:0-2132 GCA_964247515.1 uncultured Acetobacteraceae bacterium
CCCGGCACCCCGGCGCGGGTGGCGCCGTGCTGCAACGTGCTGGGGGCCACGGCACTCGGCTTCCGCCACCGCGACGATGTGCGCGAGATCACCGGCCTGCTTGGGCAAATGGGCGTCGCGGTCAACGTGGTGGCGCCGCTCGACGCCACACCGTCCGACCTGGCGCGGCTGGGCGAGGCGGCGTTCAACGTGGTGCTGTATCCCGAGATCGCCGGCCAGGCGGCGAGCTGGCTGCAACGCAGCTTCGGCCAGCCCAGCACCAAGGCGGTGCCGATCGGCGTCGCCGCCACGCGCGAGTTCATCGCCGAGGTGGCCGCACTGGCCGGCGTCGCCGTACCGCCGGCGCTCGACGCCGCGACCCGGCTGCCGTGGTACTCGCGCTCGGTCGACAGCAACTACCTGACCGGCAAGCGGGTGTTCGTGTTCGGCGACGCGACCCACGCCATCGCCGCCGCCCGCGTGGCCGCCCGCGAGCTGGGTTTCACCGTGGTCGGCCTCGGCAGCTACAGCCGCGAGTTCGCCCGCGAGGTGCGCGCCGCGGCGGCGCTGTACGAGGTCGAGGCGCTGATCACCGACGACTACCTGGAAGTCGAGGCGCGCATCGCCGAGCTGGCGCCGGAGCTGGTGCTGGGCACGCAGATGGAGCGCCACGTCGCGAAAAGGCTAGGCGTGCCGTGCGCGGTGATCTCGGCCCCGGTCCACGTGCAGGACTTCCCGGCGCGGCACTCGCCGCAGATGGGGTTCGAGGGCGCCAACGTGGTGTTCGACTCCTGGGTGCATCCGCTGATGATGGGCCTCGAGGAACACCTGCTGGGCATGTTCCGCGACGACGCCGAGTTCCACGACGACGCGGCGCCATCGCACCTCCCTGTCATGCCAGACCCACCCGCGGAGCGGCCCGGCGTGGATCACCGGGTCAAGCCCGTTGCCGACGAAACCCCTGCTCCGCGCTGGGAGCCGGCGGCGGAGAAGGAGCTGGGCAAGATCCCGTTCTTCGTGCGCGGCAAGGCGCGGCGCAACACCGAGCAGTTCGCCCGCGACCACGCGGCCGCGACCATCACGGTCGAGACCCTCTACGACGCCAAGGCGCATTATGGCCGCTGACGTGACCCCGATCCGCGTCGTCGTCGTCACCATGGACAGCCATCTGTCCACCGCCGCCCGGCGCGCCGAGGCGACGCTGCGGCGCGACATCCCCGGCCTCGAGCTGTGCCTGCACGCCGCCGACGAGTGGGGCAGCGACGACGCGGCGCTGGCCGCCTGCCACGCCGACATCGCGCGCGGCGACGTGGTGATCGCCACCATGCTGTTCCTCGAGGACCACATCGAGGCGGTGCGCCCGGCGCTGGCGGCGCGCCGGCTCGATTGCGACGCGATGTTGTGCTGCATGTCGGGGCCGGCGATCACCAAGCTGACCCGGCTCGGCCGGTTCGACATGGCGCAGGAGGCGACCGGGGCGCTGGCGCTGTTGCAGCGGTTCAAGCCGAAGCGGGCAGGGGGCGGCACCGCCGGGCAGCAGCAGATGAAGATGCTGCGCCGGCTGCCCAAGCTGATGCGCTTCATCCCCGGCACCGCGCAGGACGTGCGGGCGTATTTCCTGGCGCTGCAATACTGGCTGGCCGGCTCCGAGGAGAACATCGGCAGCCTGGTGCGCCTCATGGTCGACCGCTACGCGCGCGGCGAGCGGGCGGCGCTGGCCGGCACCGCCAAGGCGGCCGCCCCGGTCGCCTATCCCGATGTCGGGCTCTATCACCCGCGGGCGCCCGGGCGCATCGTCGAGCGGGTCGAGGCGCTGCCCGCCGGCGGGGCGGTCGGGACGGTCGGCCTGCTGGTGCTGCGCTCCTACGTGCTGGCCGGCAACGCCGCCCACTACGACGGCGTGATCGCGGCGCTGGAGGCGCGCGGGCTGCGCGTCCTGACCGCCTTCGCCAGCGGCCTCGACCAGCGCCCGGCGATCGAGCGCTACTTCCAGCGGGACGGCGTGGCCCTGGTCGACGCGGTGGTGTCGCTGACCGGGTTCTCGCTGGTCGGCGGCCCGGCCTACAACGACGCCCACGCGGCCGAGACGGTGCTGGCGGCGCTCGACGTGCCGTATGTGACCGCGCACCCGCTGGAATTTCAGACCATGGCGC
>CAXTVL010000558.1:0-2124 GCA_964247515.1 uncultured Acetobacteraceae bacterium
CGCCAGCACGGTGATGCCGCGCGCCTCCAGCTTGCGCGCCTGCGCCGGACCCACGCCGGGCAGCAGGCGCACCGGCTGGTCGGCCAGCAATGCGGCTGCCTCGCGCCCCAGCACGCAGAAGCCGCGCGGCTTGTCCCGCCCCGCGGCGATCTTGGCCAGCATCCGGTTGGCCGCGAGTCCCACCGAGACGGTGATGCCGACCTCCGCCTCCACGGCGCGCGCGAAGCGGGCCAGCGCCACCGCCGGCGGCGCCCGGTGCAATGCCGACGTGCCGGCGAGGTCGAGCACCGCCTCGTCGATCGACAGAGTCTGCACCAGCGGAGTCATCGCCTGCATCAGGCCCCGCACCTGGCGCGCGGCGGCGGTGTATTTGGCGAAGTCGGGGCGGATCACCACCGCGTCCGGGCAAGCCTGCAGCGCCTTCCACATCGGCATGGCGCTGCGGCAGCCGCGCAGCCGCGCCACGTAGCACGCGGCGGTGACGACGCCGCGCACGCCGCCGCCCACCAGCACCGGCCGCGCCGCGAGCTCCGGGCGGTCGCGCTTCTCGACGCTGGCGAAGAAGGCGTCGCAGTCGACATGCGCCAGATGCAGGTCGAACAGCTCGGGGTGGCGGACGATCCGCCGCCCGCCACAGGAGGAGCAGCACAGCGCCCGCCCGGCCGGCAACGCCGCGTCGCAGTCCCGGCAGAACCCCGCCGGGGGCTGGGCTACGGCGCCGGCCACATCCAGGCGGCGCCGCGCACGCCCGACGAGTCGCCGTGCGCGTTCTTGACCACCGGCGTGTTCACGAAGTCCGAGAACACGTGCGTCTTCATCACCCGCGGCACCGCCTCGTATAGGTGGTCCATGTTGGACAGCCCGCCGCCCAACACGATGATGTCGGGGTCGAGCAGGTTGACGATCACCGCGAGGCCGCGCCCCAGCCGCTCGGCGTGGCGGATCAGCGCCGACTGCGCCTTCTGTTCGCCGCCGGCGGCGCGCGCCGGGATGGTCGAGGCGTCGCGCGCGTCCGGCCCGTCGCAATCGATCGCGAGCGCGGTGCCGGACACCCAGCGCTCCATGCAGTTGTGCTGTCCGCACCAGCAGGCGGGGCCAGGGATTTCCTCCGCGGTGGGCCAGGGCAGCGGCATGTGCCCCCACTCGCCGGCGATGCGGTGCGGCCCCTCGACGACGCGGCCGTCGACGACGACGCCGCCGCCGCAACCGGTCCCGATGATGACGCCGAACACCACCGGCTTGCCGACGCCGGCGCCGTCCGAGGCCTCGCTCAGCGCGAAGCAGTTGGCGTCGTTGCCGACCCGTATGTCGCGCGCCAGCGCTTCGGCCAAATCCTTGTCGAACGCGTGGCCGTTGAGCGCGATCGAGTTGGCGTTCTTGACCAGGCCGGTGGCCGGGCTGATCACTCCGGGGATGCCGACGCCGACGCTGCCGGTGCCGCCCAGGGCGCTCTCGGCGCCGCGCACCAGGTCGGCGATGGCGCGGATCGAGTCGTCGTAGGCGGGCGGGGTCGGCACCCGGGTGCGATGGGTGAAGGCGCCGTCCGGCCCCAGCGCCACCACCTCGATCTTGGTGCCGCCGAGATCGACGCCCAAGCGGAAATCGTAGCTCTTGCTCATGCCGCGCATCCTGCCGGGGAACGCCCGCTTGCTCAAGCGAACGCTGCGGCCGACATAGGGGCCGCGCGCGAAGGACAGGACATGGGCGAGACGCTGTTGGACGTGAAAGGCATGGCCTGCCCGCTGCCGGTGCTGCGCGCCAACCGGGCGCTGCGCGGGCTGGCGGCGGGCGAGCGGCTGCGGGTGCTCGCGACCGACCGGGCCGCGATCGCCGACTTCAAGGCGTTCTGCCACGAGACCGGGCACGCCCTCGTCGCCTGGAGCGAGGACGCCGGCACGCTCAGCTTCGTGATCCGCAAGAAGGAGGACGCATGACCACGGCGCTGATCACCCATCCGGCCTGCCTCGCGCACGACCCTGGCCTGGGCCACCCGGAATCGCCGGCCCGGCTGCGCCACGTGCTGACGGCGCTGGATGACGACCGCTTCCGCGCCCTGTCGCGCGAGACGGCGCCGCTGGCGAGCCGCGAGCAGTTGGAGCGGGTGCATCCGTCCGAGTACTGCGC
>CAXTVL010000559.1:0-1384 GCA_964247515.1 uncultured Acetobacteraceae bacterium
GTGCCCGGTCAACTCCCGCGACGACGAACGCGGCGAGTCGCGGCGGGCCGACGACCTGCGCGCGGCGCTGGCGGCGTTGCGCCCGATGCTGGCGGCGCGCCGGCTGACCGGGCTGGTGGAACCGCTCGGCTTCGCGGAATCGTCGCTGCGCCGCAAGCGCGACGCGATCGACGCGATCGACGCGGTGGGCGGCGCCGAGGTGTTCCGCGTGCTGCACGACACGTTCCACCATTTCCTGTCGGGCGAGACCGAGATGTTCCCCGACCGCACCGGCCTGGTGCACATCTCGGGCGTCGAGGACCGCGCGCTGGCGCACGACGACATCCGCGACGCCGACCGGGTGCTGGTCGGACCGGGAGACATCGTGGGCAACTTCGCACAGATGGCGGCGCTGCGGCGCGGCGGCTACGCGGGACCGTTCTCGTTCGAGCCGTTCTCGCCTGCGGTGCACGACCTCGTGGACGTGGCGGCGGCGTTGCGCGCCAGCATGGCGATGCTGGACGTGGGGCTCGCGTAGCATGGCGCAAATCGGCATCGGCCTCATCGGCACCGGCTTCATGGGCCGCAGCCATGCGATCGCGTTGCGCGCCGTGCAGGGCATCTTCGGCAACGAGGTGGTGCCGTCGCTCGAGCTGCTGGCCGACGCCGGCGAAGCATCGGCCACCGAGGCGGCGGCGGCGCTCGGTTTCGCCCGCGCCACGACCGATTGGCGGGCGCTGGTGCGCGACCCCGCCGTGCAACTGGTCCACATCACCACGCCCAACGCGCTGCACAAGCCGATGGCGCTGGCGGCCGTCGCCGCCGGGAAGGCCGTGTATTGCGAGAAGCCGCTTGCCGCCACCGCCGCCGACGCGGCGGAGATGGCCGACGCCGCCGAAGCCGCCGGCGTGGTCACGGCGGTGGGCTTCAACTACCTGAAGAACCCGATGCTGCTGGCGGCACGCGACATCGTGGCCGGCGGCGAGATCGGCGAGGTGGTGAGCTTCCGCGGCCTGCACGCCGAGGACTTCATGGCCGACCCGGCCTCGCCCTGGACCTGGCGGCTCGACCCCGCCGGCGGTCATGGCGTCGTGGCCGACCTCGGCAGCCATATCCTGTCGGTCGCGCGTTTCCTGTGCGGCGACATCGCCGAGCTGTGCGGCCAGGTGGCGACCGTCCACCGCCGGCGCCCGTTGCCGGACGGCGGCACCCGCGCGGTCGAGGTCGACGACCAGGCGCGCGCCCTGTTGCGCTTCGCCAGCGGCGCCACCGGCTCGATCGAGGCCAGTTGGCTGGCCAGCGGGCGCAAGATGACGCTGGCGTTCGAGATCACCGGCACACGCGGCAGCCTCGCCTTCGACCAGGAGCGGATGAACGAGCTGCTGCTCCACACCACGGGCCAGCC
>CAXTVL010000559.1:1394-2119 GCA_964247515.1 uncultured Acetobacteraceae bacterium
GGTTTCCGCACCATCCTGTCCGGGCCGGCGCACCCGCCTTACGGGCGGTTCTGCCCGGCGCCCGGCCACCATCTCGGCTTCAACGACCTCAAGACGATCGAGGCGCACGCCGTGCTGCGGGCGGTCGCCGGGGTCGCGCCGTTCCTGCCGGATTTCCGCGAGGCCGCCCGCATCCAGGCGGCGGTCGACGCCATCGTGCGTTCGGCTGCCGAGCGCGCCTGGGTGGCGCCGTAGCGACCTTCTTCACCGCCGACACGCATTTCGGCCATGGCGGCGCGCTGGGCCTGTTCCGGCGGCCGTTCGCGAGCGTCGCCGCCATGGACGCGGAGATCGAGCGGCGCTGGAACGCCACGGTCGCGCCGGACGACGAGGTCTGGCACCTGGGCGACGTGGCGATCGGCCCCCGCGCCGTCGCCGCTTGTGTCGCGGGACGTCTCGAGCGGCTGCACGGGCGCAAGCACCTGGTCAGCGGCAACGGCGACCCCGAGGCGATGCGCGGCTGGCCGGGCTGGGCCAGCGTGCGGCCGTATGTGGAGATCGTCTCGGACGGCGTGCCGCTGGTGCTGTGCCACTACGCGCTGCGGTCCTGGAACGGCATGGGCCGCGGGGCACTCGACCTGCATGGCCACAGCCATGGCGGCCTGCCGCCGATGCCGCGACAGTTCGACGTCGGCGTCGACGTCTGGGATTTCCGGCCGGTGACGCTCGACGCGCTGCGGCAGGCC
>CAXTVL010000560.1:0-2113 GCA_964247515.1 uncultured Acetobacteraceae bacterium
GTCCGGCCCAGCACCTTGTCGCCGACCCGGACGTCGAGCCGCTCGGCGGTGCCGGCGGCCAGCTCCAGCGTGGCCCGCACCGGCGGACCGCCGTCGATCACTGCCAGGCTGCGCGGGGTGGTGCGCTCGGCGATGTGGCGGATCGTGCCGTCGGCGCCGATAAACAGCATGTCCAGGCTGCTGACGGTGTTCTTCATCCACATCTGGCTTTGCTGCTCCTGACCCCAGTCGAACAGCATGCCGCCGTCGGCCGGCACCGTCGCCCGGAACATCAGCCCGGTTTCCTGCTGCGCCGGGGTCAGCGCCATCTCGACGCTGAACTCGTGGCGGGCGCCCCCGGCGGTGACGATCACCAGGCGCTGCTTGGGCAGTTCCGGCTGCGGGCCGGTCGGCTCGGCGGCGTTGCCGGCGACCGACAGCACGAACAGTGCCACGCTGGCGGCGAGCAGGCGGCGTCGGGTCATGCGGGCAATCCTTCAAGCAGCGCTTGTTCGGCCAGGCGGCGGATTTCGTCGCGCACCATACCCTCGCGCGGCGCGTCGCGCAGCGTGGTGAACCAGTGCCCGGGCGGGTTGCGGCCGGCGGCGCGGTTGTAGGTCAGCGCCCGCAGCACCGCCTCGGCGGCGGGATTGGTGCGGTCGGGGATCGCGATATCGTTCAGTGTGGCCCAGATTCCGGCCCAGCAACGGCCCACGGTGTACGGGTTGTAGCCGCCGCCCCCCACCACCACCAGGCGCGGCGCCATGGCGCGCACCGCGCGAACCACCTCGCAGTGCGCGTTGTTGGACAGCGACAGCTTGGCCAGCGGATCCTCCTCCAGCGCGTCGGCGCCGGCTTGCAGCATGATCGCCTGCGGCCGGTGCGCCTCGACCAGCGGCGCGATCGCGTGCCGCAGCAGCCAGCGCAGCTCGCTGTCGTTGCAGCCGCGCGGCACCGGGAAGTTGCGCGCGGCACCCCCGGCGCGGTCGTGCGCCAGGCCGGTGCCGGGCCAGCGCCCGGCCTCGTGGACGCTGATCGTCAGCACCCGCTCGTCATCGTGGAAGGCGTCCTGCACGCCGTCGCCGTGATGCGCGTCGATGTCGAGGTAGACGATCCGCTCCAACCCGGCATCCAGCCAGGTCAGGATCCCGAGCACCGGGTCGTTCAGGTAGCAGAACCCGCTGGCGCGGTCGCGGCGGCCGTGGTGGGTGCCGCCGCCGGGGCAATGCACCACCCCGCCCTGCGCGGTGAGCGAGGCCGCGAGCATGACGCCGCCGGCGCTGGTCGCGGGGCGGCGCCAGATTTCGGGGTACACCGGGTTGCCGTCGGCGCCGATGCGGAACCGCTCGCGCTGGGCCGCCGAGACCGCTTGCGCCCGCTCGGCCTCGATCAGCGCCGCCACGTAATCCGGGTCGTGGAACCGCATGACCTGCGTGGGCGTCGCGGTCGGCGCGGTCACGAACTGGGCAGGGTCGAGCCAGCCCATCGCGCGGACCAGGTCGGTGCAGGTCGAGACGCGCGGGATCGCCAGCGGGTGTCCGGGGCCGTAGGTCGAGGCGCGGTAGATCTCGTGGCCGATGTAGACGGGTCGCGCGCGCGGGTCGGGAGGCATCGGCGGCATATAAGGCGTCGGTTGCGCATGGGGGGTGGCGAAAGTAACGTCCGGCCGCGATTTGAGGGGACTGCTTGATGGACATGACCGGCGACCGGCGGATTCCCGCCTCGCGCGAGACGGTGTGGGCGGCGCTGAACGATCCCGCCGTGTTGAAGGCCTGCATCCCCGGCTGCGAGAAGCTGGAGCGCACACCCGAGGGCGACCTGGTCGCCACCGCCGGCATCAAGATCGGCCCGATCGCCGCGAAGTTCAGCGGCCGGCTGCAACTGCTCGACCTCGACCCGCCCAACTCGTACCGCATCGCGGGCGAGGGCCAGGGCGGCGTCGCCGGCTTCGCCAAGGGGGGCGCCACGGTGAACCTCACCGAGGAGGGCGAGCAGACGCTGATGCACTACGACGTGCGCGCGCAGGTCGGCGGCAAGATCGCGCAACTGGGCGCGCGGCTGATCGACGCCACCGCCAAGCAGATGGCCGACGCCTTCTTCAACCGCTTCGTGGCCGAGGTGGGCGCCACCCCGC
>CAXTVL010000561.1:0-1206 GCA_964247515.1 uncultured Acetobacteraceae bacterium
GGTCGGTGACGACGTCGGCCAGCACCGCGCGCGGCGTGCCGGCCAGCACGGGCGGCGGCGGGACGCCCGGGCCGCCCTCGTCCGGCAACTTGTAGACCCAGAGGATTTCCGGGTGGCGCGCCAGCAGGTCGGCGAGCGCCTGGTCGCCGGGTGGCAGCGGCCGGTCGCGGTACAGGTCGACGCCGATGGCGCTGGCGCCCCAACCGGTGAGGCGCTCCAGCAGCGTCGCCAGTTCACGGTCGCGCAACGGCCAGCCATAGCGGCCGATATCCGCCTCGGTGATCGAGACCAGCAGGAGGCGGTCGCTGGGCGCGCGGCCGGACCAGGCGGTGACGAGCCGGTCGTAGGCCGCCAGTTCGGCGGGTTGCAGCCAGGTCGCGGCACGGCACAGCAGCACCGCTGCGGCGACCAGCTGCGCCGCCAGCATCACCCTGGCCCCGCGTCCGCGCCGCAGGCGCCGCAGACGGTCGCGCATCGTGGGCGCAGCAGCCAAATCGCCTCACCCCGGGCCGGACTGCGCGCCGACCGTAGCCCAAGCGGCGCTGGCGAGCAGCGTGCCGCGCTGCCGGGTGGCGTTTCGCACAGACGGGCCGGCCGCGCCGGCGCATCCCTGCGGTGCAAACAAGGTCAGGAGCCTCCCGATGTCAGCCACCTCCAAGGTCGCCCGCCGCTCCCCCGAAGTGGCGCTGCTGGGCCACGACGCCCAGCACGTCGCCGCCCGCATCGTGGCCCGCGCCCGCGCCGCCCACCAGTTCGGCGCCACCGCCGCGGCCTACCGCGACAGCGCCAAGGAATTGGACCGCGAGGCCGCCCGCGCCGAGCGGCTGCTGTTCGGCCAGACCGTCAGGACGTTCCGCGCCGCCGCCGCCGAGAGCCGCCTGGTCGCCGACGCGCTCGACATGATCGAGACCGGATGATCGAAGCGGGCACAGCCGCCCGACCGTACGGCAGCGCACGCGGCCCGGCCCATCAAGAACGTTGCAGTTTCGCACTATGTATTCGCGGACACAACGGTTGCAATAAGGTGATGGCGATGGCAACAGCCTCCCGGTCCGGGCGCCAGCCTCGCCTCGGTGCCGCCGCTGGAACAGCGTGGAATGGAGTCGTGTGGCCGGTCCCGATCGTATGAGCGGTCCGATCCTGCGGCTTTCGGCGGCGGGGGGGGGGGGGGGCGGGGGGGGCCGGGGGGGCCCCCCCCCCCCCCGC
>CAXTVL010000561.1:1216-2113 GCA_964247515.1 uncultured Acetobacteraceae bacterium
GGTTGGGCGGCGGTGGCGGCGGGGGCCGGCCGCGCCGGGGATCCCGCCAGCAACGACGCGGCGCAGCAATTGCGCGTGGCGAGCGACCCCGCCGCCATGCTGCGCATCGCCAACGCGGCCGAGCGGGCCGGCGACCCGGCGAGTGCTGCGGCGTTCTACCAGCGCTCGGCCGACCTGAAGCCGGCCCCGGCGGCGTCGCTGGGCGTGGCACAGTCGCTGGCCGAGCAGGGGCGCACCGAGGAGGCCGTCGACCAACTGTTCAGCGCCCACGCGCAGCGGCCGGCCGACACGCTGGTCAGCGCCACGCTGGGCCGGATGCTGGTGGTGGCGCACCGGCCGCGCGAGGCGCTCACCGCCTTCCAGGATGGCCTGCGGGTCGACCCGCGCTCGACCTCGCTGCTGACCGGGCAGGGTGTGGCGCTGGACGCGGCGGGGCAGCACGCGGCGGCCCAGGACAGCTACCGCGCGGCGTTGGCGGTGACGCCGGGCAGTGTCGCGGCGATGAACGACCTGGCACTCTCGCTCGCCCTGTCCGGCCACGCCGACCAGGCGGCGTCCATGCTGCAATCGCTGCACGTCTCGGCCGACGCCGCCGACCGCGCCACGGTGAGCGGCAATCTGGCGCTCGCCTACGGCCTGCAGGGCGACAGAGCCAACGCCGAGGCGCTGGCCCGCCAGGCGATGCCGCAACAGGACGTGGACGCCAACCTCGCCTTCTACGCGGCGCTGCGCGATCAGCGCGCCGCCGGCGCGGGCGCGGCCGGCGCGGGAGTCCCCGGCGCGACGGGTGTCGGGATCGTGGGCAAGGCACCCACCCCGCTCGCACCATACGCGCCCGCCGCGCCGCCGCCGCCGTAGCCGCCGCTCATACCGCCTCCGGAGGCGTCGGCCTGCGGC
>CAXTVL010000562.1:0-2103 GCA_964247515.1 uncultured Acetobacteraceae bacterium
GTCGCGGCGGCCGCGACCCGGGCGCCGTCGCGCGCCAGCAACGCCAGCGCCATGCCCTCGCGGCCGAACACCCGCGCCACCGCCGCCCCCACGCCGGCGCCGTAGCCCACGATCACCGCCAGTCCCGCCATGCGCGCCCTCCCCGCCGGGCGCGATCATGCGGCGGTTTTGACGGCGCGGAAATCCTTGATGTCGCGGAACGTGAGCGCCGGGTGCAGCTCGGTGGTGCGGCGCATCATGAACGCGCTGCTGGCCAGGAACACCGGGTCGCCGTCGACGTCGTCGGCCATGCCGTTGCGTTGCTCGGCGACGAAGCGCGCCAAGGCGCCCTTCTCGCCCGACACCCAACGCGCCAATTGGAAAGGCGGCGTCTCGAAGCCGATCGCGACGCCATACTCGCCGCGCAGCCGCGCCTGCAGCACGTCGAGCTGCAAGGTGCCGATCACGCCCACCATCGGCGGGCTGCCGTCCTGCGGGCGGAACAGTTGCACGACGCCCTCCTCGGCCAGCTCCTGCAACGCCTGGCGCAGCTTCTTCGCCTTCATCGCGTCGTCGAGCCGCACCCGGCGCAGGATCTCGGGGGCGAAATACGGCACGCCGACGAAGTTGATGTCCTCGCTCTCGCTCAGCGTGTCGCCGATGCGCAGCGTGCCGTGGTTGGGAATGCCCACCACGTCGCCGGCGAACGCCTCCTCGGCCAGCGCGCGGTCGCGGGCGAAGAAGAATTGCGGCGCGTGCAGCGGGATCAGCTTGCCGGTCCGCACCTGCTTCAGCCGCATCCCGCGCACCAGCCGGCCGGAGCACACCCGCGCGAAGGCGATGCGGTCGCGGTGGTTGGGGTCCATGTTGGCCTGGATCTTGAACACCAGCGCGGTGAGGCTGGCCTCGTCCGCCTCCACGACGCGCGTGTCGGCCGGCTGCGCACGCGGGCGCGGGCCGTACGACACCAAGCCGTCGAGCAGGTCGGCCACGCCGATCTCGCGGATCGCGCTGCCGAAGAACACCGGCGTCAGGTGGCCCTGCGCGAAGGCCGCGACTTCGAACTCAGGCAGCGCCGCGCGCACCAGGTCGAGCTCCTCGCCCATGGCGATCATGCGCGGGTCCGACTGGCCCAGCGGCGCCGGCGTGCGCACCTCACGCGCCAGGATGTCGTAGGTGCCGGCGAACTCGGCGGCGCGCCCGATCGGCCAGGTCACGGGGGCGGTGTCGAGCGCCAGCGCCTGCGACACCTCGTCGAGCAGCGCGAACGGGTCCTGCGCCTCGCGGTCCATCTTGTTGACGAAGGTCAGGATCGGGATGTCGCGCAGCCGGCAGATCTCGAACAGCTTGCGGGTGCGCGCCTCGATGCCCTTGGCGGCGTCGATCACCATGACGGCGGCGTCGACGGCGGTCAGCGTGCGGTAGGTGTCCTCGGAGAAGTCCTCGTGGCCCGGCGTGTCGAGCAGGTTGAACACGCAGCCGCCGTACTCGAACGTCATCACCGAGGTCACGACCGAGATGCCGCGCTCGCGCTCGATGCCCATCCAGTCGGAGCGGGTGCGCCGCCGCTCGCCCTTGGCGCGCACGTTGCCGGCGAGCTGGATGGCGCCGCCGGCGCGCAGCAGCCGCTCGGTCAGCGTGGTCTTGCCGGCGTCGGGGTGCGAGATGATCGCGAAGGTGCGCCGGCGCGCGATCTCGACGTGAGCGTCGCTCACGCGAGCGCCGCCGCCGGCCGCAATGCGCCGACCGCGATGCCGTTCCAGTTGGCGAGCGTGCGCCAGGCGAAGGCTTCCAGCGCGTCGGCGCGCAGCAGGCGTTGCAGCACCGCCGCGAGCGCGATCTCGGCCGCGCGGCCGGCGCCGTCGTCGCATTTCAGCGCGATGCCGAGGCCCAATTCCGGAACGGCCGCGCACCACACGCCCTCGGCGCCGCCCTTGCTGAACACCCGCGCCCCCATCGCGGTCATCACCTGCGTGTCGAACGAGTCGGTGCCGCCGACCATGAACGGATGGGCGGCGACGGCGGCGCGGATGCGCCGCGCGGCGGTGGCGCGCTCCGCTGCCATGCCCTGCCCGCTGGCGACCCGGGCGCAGGCCAGCGCCAGCGCGCGCAGCGGGATGGCGA
>CAXTVL010000563.1:0-2101 GCA_964247515.1 uncultured Acetobacteraceae bacterium
GGTCGGCGACGGGCGGCTCGCGGACGCGGCGTTGCGGCGGTCGGGGTTCGCGCTGACGTCATCGCAAAACGCGGCGCTGGCCGAGATCGCGGCCGACTTGGCCGCCCCGCGGCGGATGCTGCGGCTGCTGCAGGGCGACGTCGGCTCGGGCAAGACGCTGGTGGCGGTGCTGGCGATGCTGCAGGCGGCCGAGGCCGGCGCGCAGGCGGTGCTGATGGCGCCCACCGAAATCCTGGCGCAGCAGCACCTGCGCACGCTGGAGCGGCTGGCCCCGGTGCCGACGGCGCTGCTCACCGGCTCGGTCAAGGGTGCCGCACGGGCGCGCGTGCTGGACGGGCTGGCCGACGGCAGCCTGCCGCTCGCGGTCGGCACCCACGCGCTGTTCCAGGAGGCGGTCGGCTACCACGACCTCGGCCTCGCGGTGATCGACGAGCAGCACCGGTTCGGCGTCGACCAGCGGCTGATGCTGGGCCGCAAGGGCGAGACCACCGACGTGCTGGTGATGACCGCGACCCCGATCCCGCGCACCGCCCTGCTCACGCGCTGGAACGAGATGCAGGTCAGCCGCCTCACCGGCAAGCCCGCCGGCCGGCCGGCGATCCGCACCACCATCCACCCGCTCGACGCGCTCGGCGACATCTGCGACGGCCTGGCGCGGGCGCTCGATGGCGGCGGCCGCGCCTACTGGGTTTGCCCGATGGTGAGCGAGAGCGAAGTGGCCGACCTCGCCGCCGCCGAGGCGCGCTTCGCCACCCTGCGGCACCGCTTCGGCGAGGCCGTGGGCTTGGCACATGGCCGACAGGACAGCGCCGTGCGCGAACGGGCGCTGGCGGAGTTCGCCGCCGGGCGCACCCGGATCCTGGTCGCGACCACGGTGATCGAGGTCGGCGTCGACGTGCCGGAAGCCAGCGTCATGGTGGTCGAGCACGCCGAGCGGTTCGGACTGGCGCAGTTGCACCAGTTACGCGGCCGGGTCGGGCGCGGCACCGCCGCCAGCTTCTGCCTGCTGCTGCACGCGGCGCCGCTCAGCGAGCACGCCCGCCGCCGGCTGGCGCTGCTGCGCGACACCGAGGACGGCTTCGTCATCGCCGAGGAGGATTTCCGCATCCGCGGCGGCGGCGACCTGCTCGGCACAAGGCAGTCCGGCCAGCGCGGCTACCGCATGGCCGACCTGCTGGAGCATGACGGCTTGCTGCACATGGCGGCGCGCGACGCGGCGCTGCTGCTGGAGCGCGAACCCAGGCTGGACGGCGAGCGCGGGCGCGCGGCGCGGTTGCTGCTGCGGCTGTTCGGCAAGAACACCGCCTGGCGCACGCTGCTGTCCGGCTGATGGGGCGCGAATACCCGGCCCGCCCGATCGTGGGCATCGGCGTCGCCGTGCTGCGGCCGGTTGCGGCGCTGCTGGTGCGGCGCGGGCGGGCGCCCAATCTCGGCGCCTGGAGCCTGCCCGGCGGCGGGCAGGAGTTGGGCGAGGCCGCCGAGGCGGCGGCCAGGCGCGAATTGCTGGAGGAGACCGGGCTGCGGGTCGGCGCGCTGCTGCTGGCCGCCCATGTCGACAGCATCCACCGCGACCCGGACGGCCGGGTGCGCTACCACTATACGATCCTCGACTTCGCGGCCCGCTACGAGGGTGGCGATATCCGCGCCGGCGACGACGTGACCGACGCGGCCTGGGCCGCGTTCGACGCGTTCGAGCGTTACGCGCTATGGGACGAAGCGGTGCGGGTCATCGGCATCGCCCGCGCGTTGCTGGGCGTGTAGCCAGCGCTACTTGATGACGATCTCGACCCGGCGGTTCTGCGGCTCGCGCACCCCGGCGGCGGTCGGCACCAGCGGCCGCGTGTCGCCGAACGCCTGGATGTCGATGTCCGAGCGCGCCACGCCATCACGCACCAGTTCGGCCGCGACGGTATCGGCGCGGCGCAGCGACAGGCGCTGGTTGTACTGCGCCGTGCCGGAACGGTCGGCGTGGCCGTCCACCTCGATGCGGGTGTGGCTGACGTGCTGGATGTTGCCAGCCGCCTCGGCGATGATCGCGCGCGCGCGGGAGCTGAGGTCGGCGCGATCCCAGTCGAAGAACACCAGGTAGCTGCGCGAGGGC
>CAXTVL010000564.1:0-2092 GCA_964247515.1 uncultured Acetobacteraceae bacterium
GGCAGGCCGCCGGTGATGTCGCGGGTCTTGCTGCCCTCGCGCGGGATGCGCGCCAGCACGTCGCCGGCCGCGACCTCGATGCCGTTCTCGACCGAGAGGATCGAGTCGGGTGCCAGGAAGTAGCGGGCGTCGTTGCCGTTGGGCAGCTTGATGACCGCGCCGTCGCGGTCCTTGAGCTGCAGGCGCGGCCGCAACTCGACCCCACGGCCGACCTGCTTGTAGTCGACCACCACCTTGGACGTGAGGCCCGTCACCTCGTCCATGCGCTCGACCAGCGTGATGCCCTCGATCAGGTCGAGGTACTCGAGGTGGCCGTTGCGCTCGGTGATGATCGGCAGGGTGTACGGGTCCCACTCGGCCAGCTTCTGCCCGCGCGTCACCGCGGCACCGTCATCGGCCAGCAGCCGCGCGCCGTACGGCACCCGGAAGCGGGCGCGCTCGCGGCCCTTGTGGTCGGTCAGCACCAGCTCGCAGTTGCGGCTCATCACCACCGGCACGTTCTGGCTGTTCATCACCACGTTGCGGTTCTTCACCACCGCGACGCCGTCATGGCTGGCCTCGACGCTGCTCTGCTCGGCGCCGCGCTGGGCGGCGCCGCCGATGTGGAAGGTGCGCATGGTGAGCTGGGTCCCCGGCTCGCCAATCGACTGCGCCGCGATCACGCCCACCGCCTCGCCGATGTTGACCGGCGTGCCGCGCGCCAGGTCACGGCCGTAGCAATGGCCGCACACGCCGACCGGCGCCTCGCAGGTCAGCACCGAGCGGATCTTCATCACCTCGACGCCGGCGCGCTCGATGATCTCGGCGTGCTCCTCCTCGATCAGCACGTTGGCCCCGACCAGCACCTTGTTGGTCAGCGGGTCCAGCACCTCCTCGGCCGTGGTGCGGCCCAGGGTGCGCTCGGCCAGGCTGGAGACCACCTCGCCGCCGTCCATCACCGCGCGCACGGTGAGGCCGCGCTCGGTGCCGCAATCCTCCTCGACGATGATGCAGTCCTGCGCCACGTCGACCAGGCGCCGCGTCAGGTAGCCGGAGTTCGCGGTCTTCAGCGCGGTGTCGGCCAGGCCCTTGCGGGCGCCGTGGGTGGAGTTGAAGTACTCCAGCACCGACAGGCCTTCCTTGAAGTTGGCGATGATCGGCTGCTCGATGATCTCGCCCGACGGCTTGGCCATCAGCCCGCGCATCCCGGCCAGTTGCCGCATCTGCGCCGGCGACCCACGCGCGCCCGAGTGGCTCATCATCCACACCGAGTTGGTCGGGCGGCCCACTTCCTGCCGGCTGATCTCCTTCATCATCGCGCCCGCCACCTCGTCGGTGCAGCGCGACCAGGCGTCGACCACCTTGTTGTAGCGCTCGCCGGCGGTGATCAGGCCGTCCTGGTACTGCTGCTCGAACTCCTTGGCCTCTTCCTTGGTCTTGGTGATCATCGCCCCCTTGGTGTCGGGGATGATCAAATCGTCCTTGCCGAAGCTGATGCCGGCCTTGAAGGCGTGGTTGAAGCCCAGGCCCATCAGCCGGTCGGCGAAGATCACGCACTCCTTCTGGCCGCAATGGCGGTAGACCGCGTCGATCACGTCGGAGACGTTCTTCTTGGTGAGCTGCCGGTTGAGCAGCGAGAACGGCACCGCCGGGTTGCGCGGCAGCACCTGGGCGATCAGCATCCGCCCCGCCGTCGTCACCACCTTCTCGATGACCTTGCGGCCCTCGGCGTCGACGGTGTGGAAGCGGGCACGGATCTTGTCGTGCAGGCCGATCGCCTTCGCCGCCAGCGCGTGCTCGATCTCGCCCACGCTGCCGAACGCCGGCGCCTTGTCGTCCTCGGCGGCGCGGAACTCCGGCGTCTCCAGCGACAGGTAGTAGATGCCGAGCACGATGTCCTGGCTCGGCACGATGATCGGCTTGCCGTTGGCCGGGCTCAGGATGTTGTTGGTGCTCATCATCAGCACCCGCGCCTCGAGCTGCGCCTCCAGGCTCAACGGCACGTGGACCGCCATCTGGTCGCCGTCGAAGTCGGCGTTGAACGCGGTGCAGACCAGCGGGTGCAACTGGATCGCCTTGCCCTCGATCAGCACCGGCTCGAACGCCTGGATGC
>CAXTVL010000565.1:0-2088 GCA_964247515.1 uncultured Acetobacteraceae bacterium
CTCGACGGCGACACGGCGCGGCGCCTGCCGGGTTGCGCCGCCGTGGGCGCGATCTCGGCGCTGGCTCCAGGCCCTGTATGACGTTTGCGTGTCCCTGATGCCACAGTGTTTCGCGATTGCCATGACGGGCATCTTTGCCAGGTTGCCGGATCGTGAACGGCCAGGCCATATTTGCTCACAGGTTCGGCGGCACCCAAACCCACGCCCTCGCGGTCATCCGGCGCGGGCCAGAAGGGGCAGGTGCGGGATCTAAAACGTCTGCCGGGCTGTCCGGCGCTTTGAGGAGGATGAAATGCGTAAGCTGCTGCTGGCCACCTCGGCTCTGCTCGGCGCGTCGGTAGGCATTGCGGGCGTCGCCAACGCAGGCACCCTGACCCCGAACGCTCCCAACCCGGCGCCCGGCTCGATCACCGTGACGCTGAACGCGTTGGTCGAGGCGTTCGGCATCGCCGGCACCGATTCCGGCAGCAACGGCGGCCCCTCCGGCGTCAAGCGGGCAAACTACGCGATCGCCTCCTACACCCGTCTGTACCCCTCGTTCGACGGCGTGCTGGCCAACGGCCTGAAATACGGCGGCTCGGTCGAAATCCGGCAGTATTCCGGCTTCGGCGCCACCTCCACCAGCTCGGCGCTCTCGAGCCTGTACGCGCAGCGCGAGTTCGTCTACATCGGCGCCGACAAGTTCGGCAAGATCTCGCTCGGCACCCCGGTGCAGCCCTCGGAACTCTTCCAGGTCGGCAACGAGGTCGGGTTCAACACCGGCGGCTGGGACGGCGACGTCCCCGGCTTCTTCAACGGTGGCGGCCTGAAATACATGATCGACGACGACAACGACCGCAACGAGAAGGTGGTCTACGTCTCGCCGCAGGTCGCCGGCTTCGACTTCGGCGCGTCGTTCGAGCCGAACTCCTCGGTCAACAACTTCGGCGGCAGCGATGCCCGCACATCCTCGGCGCCGTTCAACTCCGGCAACGTGCAGATCGGCAAGCGCCGCAACACGGTCGACGCGGCATTGCGCTACCAGGGGGCGTTCGGCCCGGTGGGCTTCAAGGCCGACGCCGCGGTGTCGTACGGCGGCGTGGTGCAGAACACCGGCGGCGTGAACAACCGCAACTTCACGTTGTACGCCGGTGGCATCGCGGCGACCCTGGGCGGGTTCGAGCTCGGCGGCCACATCGACTCCGGCGTCTACGGCGACGACCTCGGCACCATCCGGCGTGGCGCCACGGGCACCACCGCCTACATCGCGGGCGGCCAGTACACGTTCGGCCCGTTCGTGGTCGGCGCCAACTACTACGCCTACGATTCCGGTGAGTTCAAGGCGACCCCGGCCGCCGGTGGCATCGGCGCGGGCGGCGGCCTGCATGGCTACGGCATCGCGGCCGGCGGCACCTACACCCTGGCGCCGGGCGCATCGGTGTTCCTCGAATACCTGTTCGGCCAGCAGCACGCCAACAACATCGACATCACCACCGAGACGTCGTCCAACATCCACAACCGCGTTCGTGCCCAGGCATTCGGCCTCGGCACCGCGTTCAAGTGGTGACGGCCTGACGCAAACCGCGTGACGAAGGCGGGGGCGATGGGCAACCATCGCCCCCTTTGCCTTGCCCGGACCGACGGACCTTGGCGCGCGCACCGGCGTTCGCTAAAAAGTCCCGCGCGCGACGCTGGCGCGCTCTCAGCGAGGCGGCCTCCAACCATGTCGTTCCGAAACGCCGGTATCGTGTCTGTCGCCGTCGGGCTGTTGGGCCTGGCCGGTTGCAGCAACAGCAAGTACCTGCCGGCCACCGCCTACAACGACCCGCGCTACCGCGGACCCGGCATCGGCAACCTCTCCGGCGACAACGGCACCCTGTTCACCACCGCCAAGTCGCGCCCGAATGCCGAGACCGGCGGCGGCGCCGGGCTCGGCGTCAACGCTTATCTCTGGCGCGGCGCGCTCGACACGCTGTCGTTCATGCCGCTGGCCTCGGCCGACCCGTTCGGCGGCGTCATCATCACCGAGTGGTACGAGCCGCCGGCCTCGCCCGGCGAGCGCTTCAAGGCGACCGCCTACATCCTCGGCCGCCAGCTCCGCGCCGACGG
>CAXTVL010000566.1:0-2082 GCA_964247515.1 uncultured Acetobacteraceae bacterium
TGGGCGATCTTCCTGCGCAACCACGACGAGCTGACGCTCGAGATGGTGACTGACGTCGAGCGCGACTATCTGTGGGAGACCTACGCCAACGATCGCCGGGCGCGGCTCAACCTCGGCATCCGCCGCCGCCTGGCGCCGCTGCTGGAACGCGACCGCAGGCGGATCGAGCTGATGCACAGCCTGCTGCTGTCGATGCCGGGCACCCCGGTGCTGTATTACGGCGACGAGATCGGCATGGGCGACAACATCCACCTCGGCGACCGCGACGGCGTGCGCACGCCGATGCAGTGGTCGAGCGACCGCAACGGCGGCTTCTCGCGCGCCAACCCGTCGGCGATGGTGCTGCCGCCGATCATGGACCCGCTGTACGGCTTCCAGGCGGTCAACGTCGAGGCGCAGGCGGCCGACCCGCATTCGCCGCTGAACTGGATGCGGCGGCAACTGGCGGTGCGCAAGCGCTTCGCGGTGTTCGGCCGCGGCACCCAGCGCTTCCTGTATCCCGGCAACCGCAAGGTGATGGCGTTCCTGCGCGAGCACGAGGGGCAGAGCGTGCTGTGCGTGTGCAACCTGTCGCGCAGCGCGCAGGCGGTGGAGCTCGACCTCGCTTCGTTCGACGGGCGGGTGCCGGTGGACATCGTGGGCGGCTCGGCGTTCCCGCCGGTGGGCCAGTTGCCGTACCTGCTGACGCTGGCGCCGTATGGCTTCTTCTGGTTCCTGCTGGCCACCGAGGCCAACCTGCCGTCCTGGTACGTGGCGCCACCGCAACCGATGCCGGAGTTCGCAACCTTGGTGCTGAGACTTGGGCTTTCCGACGTGCTGGCGCCGGCCTCGCGGGCGATCCTGGAGCGCGAGGCGCTGCCGGCCTACGTCGCCAAGCGGCGCTGGTTCGCGGCCAAGGGCGAGCGGCTGGAGGCGGTGCGGATCGCCTATGCCTTGCCGTTGCCGCACGACCCGGACGTGCTGATGGCCGAGATCGTGGTCGACCTGCCGGGATCGCGGCAGGAGGAGTACGCGCTGCCGCTGGCGGTCGCGTGGGAGGATCAGAACGTGGGGCCGCTTGGGCAGCAACTGGCGCTGGCGCGGGTGCGGCGCGGCCGGCGGATCGGCTACCTGACCGACGGCTTCGCGGTCGACGCGATGACCAAGGGGGTGGTGGCGCTGCTGCGCGAGGCGGCGACGCTGCCGTTGCCCGGCGGCGGCGAGCTGCGCTTCGTGCCGACCTCGCGCATGGCCGAGATCGAGCTGGACGCGGCGCCGGAGATCCGTCGCCTGTCGGCCGAGCAGTCGAACAGCTCGCAGATCGTGGGCGACGCCGCGGTGCTCAAGATCGTGCGCAAGGTGCTCGCCGGCGTGCATCCCGAGGGCGAGATGACCCGCTACCTGACCGAGCGCGGCTTCGGCAACACCGCGCCGCTGTTCGGCGAGGTGGTGCGCGTCTCGGCCGACGGCACGCCGCACACGCTGATGATCGTCCAAGGCTTCGTGCGCAACCAGGGCGACGGCTGGGGCTGGACGCTCGACTACATCGAGCGCACCAGCGACGACCTCACCGCCGACGACGCCAACCTTTCCAACGATCAGGCGCTGGCCGACTACGCCGTGTTCGCGGCCAGCGTCGGGCGACGGCTCGGCGAGCTGCACGCGGCGCTGTCGCAGCCGTCGGACGACCCGGCCTTCCACAGCGACGTGGCGGACGCGGCGATCGTGGACGAGTGGGCGGCCGGCGCCGCCGAACAGATCGACCTCGCGTTCGAGCTGCTGGCGCAGCCGCGCGAGTGGCCGGACGAGGACACGCACCGCCTGGCGGACGGATTGCTGGCGCGGCGCGACGCGCTGGGCGAGGCGGTCCGCCGGCTGGCGCGCGACGGCATCGGCAGCCTGCGCACCCGCATCCATGGTGACTTCCACCTGGGACAGGTGCTGGTCGTGCAGCACGACGCCTACATCATCGACTTCGAGGGCGAGCCGGCGCGGACGATGGAGCAGCGCCGGGCCAAGTCGTGCCCCATGCGGGACGTGGCCGGGCTGCTACGCTCGTTCGACTACGCGGCAGCCGCCGCCTCGCCGGGGCCGGGACCGAAG
>CAXTVL010000567.1:0-2077 GCA_964247515.1 uncultured Acetobacteraceae bacterium
GTCAGGAACACCGGGCCGCCGAGATTACCGAGTGCCGCGTTGATGCGATGCGCCGCCTCGTGCACGGCGGCCGGCTGGTTGTAGCCGACCAGCACGATGCCGCGCCCGCGCGCCGCCAATAGCGCCGCCGCCGCCCGCGCCCGCCACCGCGCCACCGGATCGCCGCCGCCCGCCTGCGGCGACCCGCTCACGTCGCGCAACAGGTCGGCGGCCAGGCCCGTCATGTCGCGCTGGTCGACCGCGACACGCTGGTCGGCGCGGCCACTGGTGAGCGTGGGCGTGGGCCCGGCGGCGAACAGCGTGAGCAGCCGGCCGGACTTCGCCAGCGCCCGGCGCGCCTCGATCCAGTCGCGCGCGACTCCGACCTGCTGCGGACCCGGGTCCAGCATGTCGCCGTCCAGCGACACCACGACCTGCGCGCGCTCGAACCGCCAGCGGGTCTCGAACGGCTGGCCGAACGCGGCGCGGGCACCCTGGTAGGCGGCGTCGCGCCCGGTCGGCGCGTGCACGTGCCAGCGCATCGCCGGGAACGCCGCCTGCATCGCGCTCACCTGCGCCAGCATCGAGGGCGAGGAGACCGGCCCGGTCAACAACCGCAGGCCCTCGCCCCGCTTGGCGCGCAACAGACCGAACGCGCCCGCCATGGCGCCGCCGAACGTCTCCCAGTTGCTGATGCGGCCCAGGTGGCGCACCGCCTGCGAGCGTTCCGGGTCGTACAGGCCCAGCACCGAGGCCTGGCCGAACACGTCGGTGCCGCCGCGCGACCAGGGATGCCGGTCGTTGCCCTCGATCTTGATCGGCCGGCCGTTGCGCGTCGTCACCACCACGCCGTTGGCCACCCCGTCCAGCACGGCGGCGGAGGCGTAGTGCAGCGGGATCGCCGGGATGGCGCGCGCCGGGTCGCGCACGTACGGCACTTCCTGGTCGCGGTTGTCCGGCGGGTCGTCGCAGCCGGCCAGGCCGCCCAGCGCGAACGATGCCGCCATCAGTTGCATGAAACGCCGGCGGTCGGCGCCCGGCGGCGGCGCGTAGGCGGCGGGGAATTCGGCCGCCAGGAACCGCGCGAACTCCGGCGTCTCGGCCACGGCGTCGAGGCTGCGCCACAGCGCGCGCCCGTCCTGCCGCGACAGCTTGGCGCGCAGCGCCGCGAAGTCGAGGGTGGAGCGGATCACCGCGTCACCGGTGGCAGATCGAGCAGTCGGACAGTCGCCCGGGGCCGCTGATGTGGTAGTCCATGACGAGCTGCTTGCCGCGGGTGTCCTGGTCGGCCGGCGGCTTCCACTCCATGTTCCAGATCTCCTCGGGCGAGCGAACGTATTTCGCCGGGTTGCGGTGGCAGTCGAGGCAGAACTGCATGGTGAACTTCTGGTAGCGGTAGGTCAGGTTCATCGTGTTGACCGGCCCGTGGCAGGTCGAGCAGCCGATGCCCTTGGCGATGTGGATCGAGTGATTGTAGTACACGTACGACGGCAGCCGGTTGAGCCGCGCCCAGCGCAGCGGCTCGTTGTTCACCAGGCTGGCGCGCACCGGCTCAAGCATCGCCGCCTTGTTCCAGATCTGCGAGTGGCAGGTCATGCAGGTCCAGGTCTGCGGCAGGCCGGCGGTGGACGACAGCTCGACCGCGGCGTGGCAGTTGCGGCAATCGATGCCGAGCTGGCCGGAATGGTGGCGGTGGCTGAACGCCACCGGCTGCTCGCGCGCGATGCCCACGCCGTAGAACCAATCCGATCGCGCGATGCCGCCGCCCACGATCAGCAGCAGGCCGACGGACACCACAACGATGTAGACGGCAAGCCGGAACCGAGCATCGGCGCTAGGCGCGAACAGTTGCATCGGACCCCTTGGCGCTCAACGGACGGCCGGCATCGACATGCAAGGAACACTGGGGAGCCATCGTGGTTTCGCCAGGGTTGCGTCGCCGCAAGATTTCTTGCGCGCGTCCGCGCCGGGAAACTACTCGGCGTCGGCGGCAGCCTTGGGCGTACGGCTTGCCTTGGCGGCGGTTGCGTCCGCGGCCGGCTCGATCGCCGCGTCGGTCGCCGTCGCGGCTTGCGGCGCGGCCTTGGTCGTGGTGGCC
>CAXTVL010000568.1:0-1466 GCA_964247515.1 uncultured Acetobacteraceae bacterium
CTGCTGCGCCCGGTGGAGGGCGTGGTGGCGCCGCGACCCGTCACCTCCCAGCCTGATCCGGAGATCGCCCGCCAATTGCAGTTGGCCGAGTGGCGGCAGGCGCGGCTGGGGGCGATCGCCACCGGCGCCGCCCGCGCCAGCCACGATTTGCGCGGCACGCTGTCGCCGGCGCTGCTGGCGGCGGAGCGGCTGCAACTGCATGCCGATCCCGGCGTCAAGCGCATCGGCGACATCACCGTGCGCGCGGTGGAACGGGCCATCGAGCTGGTGCGCGGCAGCCTCGATTTCGCGCGCGACGGGCACCAGGCGGTGCCGAGCGAGCATTTCCCGTTGGATGCGGCCATCGCCGAGGCGGTCGCCACGGCGCAGGACGCGATGCCGGGCGTGGCGATCACCGCGACGCACGCGGCCGGCGCCGAAGTGTCGGCGGTGCGCGAGAACGTGGTGCGCAGCCTGGCCTACCTGCTGCGCCATGGCGGCGCGCAATGCCACCAGTTCCGCCACCGACCACCGCCGGCTCTCGGCGACGCCCCACCCGCCGTCGCCGCCGACCGGCTGGTCACGCCGGCTGCCCGGCTCGTCGCCGCGGAAATAGTCGCACAGGTGGGCGACGACGTGGGTGGCGCCGCACTGCCGGGCGAAGGCGAAGTGCGCGTCGTCCAGCATGTGCCGATACAGGCCGAAGCCGAGATGCATGGACCGCCCCTTCGGCGCCTGATTTGTGGGACCAGACTGCGAGCCCGCATCTTGTCGCAACGCGGCGCGCGCCGTCAAGACGGCAAACCCGAGTTTTGGCCCAACAAAAGAGCGGCCGCGTCCGTGGCGCGAATGGTTTCTGGCTCAGCCCTTGATCGCCCCCGCGGTCATCGACCGGCCGACATGGCGGTAGGCCAGCAGCCCGACCAGAACCGGCGGCAGCGTGCCCAGCAGCATCACCGCCGCCGCGACCCCCCACTGCACGCCGCCGCCGCTGGTGGCGAAGAAGAACGAGGCGCCGACCGTGACCGGCACGGCCGCGCGGGTGGTCAGCATCAAGCCGAACAGGAACTCGTTCCAGGCGGTGACGAAGCCGAGCACCAGCGCCGAAGCGAGCATCGGCGCCGCCAGCGGCAGCACGACATGCCGCAGCAGCGACAGCGTGCCGGCGCCGTCCAGTCGCGCCGCTTCCTCGAGCTCGATCGGCTGGTCGCGCACCGCCCCGGCCAGCAGCACCAGCATCAGCGGCAGGTTCACCAGGCACAGGATGAGCGCCAGGCCAATCCGGGTGTCGAGCAGGCCCGCCGCCTGGTAGAGCAGATAAAGCGGGATCGAGACGACGATCAGTGGCACCGCCCGCAACTCGACCGCCAAGCCCAGCAGCCAGCGCCGCGCGGTGCCGAGCCGGACCATGGCGTAGGCGGCCGGAAAGGCGAGCGCTCCGGCCATCAGGGTCCCCGCTCCGGATGCGACAAGGCTGTTGAACAGGT
>CAXTVL010000568.1:1476-2073 GCA_964247515.1 uncultured Acetobacteraceae bacterium
CCGACATCGCGAACACATGGGCGTAATTCGCAAGTGTCGGCCGCTGGATCAGCAAAGAGGCGCTGCCGGTGATTTCCGACTCGCTTTTCAGCGACGTGACGAGCGTGCTGATCAGCGGAAAGTCGAGCACGGCGACCGCGAGCAGCAGCACCAGCCAGCGCACCGCGTCGATGCCATGGCGGCGGCTCACCCGAACCGCCAGGCGCGCCAAGCCACTGCCAAGGCGCCGCCGACCAATGCCAGCAGCAGCACCGCGCTGGCAACGGCTGGTCCGATGTCGTCGGCGCGGAAGAACGCCTCCTAGATGTAGATGATGATGGTGGTGTTGCTGCCGCCGGCGCCGCTGCCGGTCAGCACGTAGACGTTGTCGAACACCCTGAAGCTGTCGATGAAACGGATCGCCGCCACCACCGCGATCGAGGGTGCCAGCAACGGCAGCTCGACGCGCAGCAGCATGGCCAGCGGGCCGGTGCCGTCGATGGCGGCCGCCTCGCGCAGCTCGGCCGGGATGGCTTGGTTCGCGGTATGGACGATGAGCAGCGCGAACGGCGTCCACTGCAGCGCCTCGACCGCGGTCAGCGTCGAGAACGCGTGGTC
>CAXTVL010000569.1:0-2062 GCA_964247515.1 uncultured Acetobacteraceae bacterium
CACCCGCGTCGCCGGGCGCGCCGCGGCCGGCACGCCGGCGATGGCGGTGGCGGGACGCGACGACACCGTGCGGCCGGCGACCGAGGCCGAGCTGGCCGCCCTGCCTGGCCCGCTGCTGATCCCGGCGGGCGGGTTGTCCGGCCGCTTCGACTGCGGCGGCCGCGACGTGGTGATCCACGCCAGCTACGGCCATTACGAGCTGCTCGGCGGCTGCCGCTCGGTCACGGCGGACGGCACCTCCACCACCATCCTGGCCGAGTTGCTGCCCGGCGCGCCGCTGGCGCTCGGCGGCGCCGGGATCGCGGTCAACTACGTGCTCACCGCCGACGGGCCGCCGCCGCTGGTGCGGGTGACGGCGCGCGGCGAGCGCGCCACCCACATCCAGCGCAACAACGGCAGCCTGCTGCAATTGCCGACAGCGCTGGCGCTGCCATAGCCCGACATCCCGCCATACAACAGGAGGCTCCGATGGACCAGGAACCGGCGACCGGGGAAGCGGCCGAGGGCCTGACGCAGTTCTCGATGAAGCGGCGCGGCTTCGTCATGACCGGCCTCATCACCGGCCTCACGCTGGCGACCGCGCGGGTCGAGGCGCAAGTGGTGCGCACCGACGCCGAGGGCCTGCAGGCCGGCCCGGTGCAGATCCCGGTCAAGGACGGCACCCTGCCCGGCTACGCGGCGCGGCCGGCGGGCGACGGTCCGTACCCGGTGGTGCTGGTGATCGAGGAGATCTTCGGCGTCCACGAATACATCAAGGACGTCTGCCGCCGCTTCGCCAAGCAGGGCTTCCTCGCGGTGGCGCCGGAGCTGTACGCGCGGCTCGGCGACTTGTCGAAGATGTCGGACGTGCAGAAGATCTTCCATGACGTCATCCTCAAGGCGCCGGACGCCACGGTCATGTCGGACCTGGACGCCGCCTCGCGCTGGGCCACCGCCAACCACGGCGACCCCGCGCGCCTCGCCGTCACCGGATTCTGCCGCGGCGGCCGCGACACCTGGTTGTACGCCGCGCACAACCCCGACCTGAAGGCGGCGGTGGCGTGGTACGGGCCGGTCGCCGGGCAAACCAGCGCCATCCAGCCGCGCACCGCGGCGGAGGTGGCGCCGATGCTGAAATGCCCGCTGCTCGGCCTCTACGGCGCCCAGGACGAAGGCATCGACGTGAAGGCGGTCCAGGCCGCGGCCAGCGCCGCGCGCCGCGCCGGCAAGCAGGTCGAGATCGTGGTCTACCCCGACGCGGGGCACGGCTTCCACGCCGACTACCGCCCCAGCTACAACGCGGCCGACGCCGCCGACGGTTGGCAGAAGGCGTTGGCGTTCATCCGCGGCCACGGCGTCTGAGCGCCGCCTTGGCGCGATCGTCGCCGTTCAGTCGTCGCGGTGGACGCGCTCCATCCGCTCGTGCCGCTCCTGCGCCTCGATCGAGAGGGTGGCGATCGGGCGGGCGGCCAGCCGGCGCAGGCTGATCGGCTCGCCGGTGTCCTCGCAGTAGCCGTAGGTCCCGGCCTCGATCCGCAGCAGCGCCTGGTCGATCTTGGCGATCAGCTTGCGCGCCCGGTCGCGGGTCCGCAGCTCGAGCGCGCGGTCGGTCTCGACACTGGCGCGGTCGGTGATGTCGGCTTCCATGATGCCGCCCTCCGACAGGCTGGCCAGCGTGCCGTCGGCCTCGCGCAACAGCTCGGCGCGCCAGCGCAGCAGCTTGCGGCGGAAGAACTCGACTTGGAGCGGGTTCATGAACTCCTCCTCGTCGGAGGGCATGTAGTCGGGCGGCAGAGTGACCATCATGCTGGCATTCCTGCGTGGTGCGGGCGTCGCGCTGCTGAAAGCACGCAACCATTGCTGAGTCGCGCCGGGCTATTCGGGCGGGCTATAGCCATGCTGCGGTGCGGCCACAAGAGACAACTCGGCGTGCGGCCGCGTGGCATGGCGCGCCAGTTCGACGCGTGCCCGCAGCGCCACGGCGGCCAACGCGCCGCGCAACGCCGGCGGCGCGGCGTCGGGCATGGTCGCCGCCAGTGGCGCCAGGCGTTCCTGCGAAAAACGCCGTATCATATCGATGATC
>CAXTVL010000570.1:0-2061 GCA_964247515.1 uncultured Acetobacteraceae bacterium
CCTCTGGGCGGTGGCCGAGCCCGGGCAGCACCTGGCGCTGCCGGTGGCGGCGATCGTCGCCGCGTCCGGCGGCGTGGCGCGGCCGGCGGAGTCGGTCGTCGCGGCGTTGCGGGCCTTGCCGCGCGACCAGGCGGCGCGCGTCCTGGTGTGCGGGAGCCTGTATCTCGCGGGCGAGGTGATCAAGGCGGACGGGTGATCGTGGCTCCGGCACCGGGTCGGACCGGGCGTTGATCGAGGCGGTGGCCGAGGCGGCGCGGGCGGCCGGTTGCACGCGGCTCTACCGGAGCACCGACACCGGCAACGTCGCCGCGCGGCGGTTGTACGGCCGTATCGCCCGGCAGGGCGCGGTCCGCTACGACCTTTGGGTGGAGCCCTAGAAGGGCCCCTGCGGGACGAGGATGCCCCGCAGGAATCGTCGACGGTCGGCGCCGTTACGGCGACTTCTGCCCCGACAGCACCTTCACCACCTGGCCGTAGCCCGGGTTGAGGCCATAGTTCGACACGTAGACGTCGCCGTTCGGTGCCGTGGCGATCCCGGTCGGCTGGATCAGGCCCTGGCAGGCCAGCACCTGCCTGTCGCCCTGCGGCGAGAGATGGATCAGCGAGCCGCCGAAATCGGGCGACAGCGCCCCCTGGTCGGTCATCTCCAGCGCGTAGACACCGCCGTCGGGCGCCGGCGACAGGCCGATCAGGTTGGTGAAGCCGGACGCGAACACCTTGGGGTCCTGTCCCTCCTGCATCTTCCAGATGTTCGCCGTCCCCGGGATGTAGGGATAGCCGGTGTAGTCGGCGACGAGGACGCCGCCGCCGTACGGCGCCGGCATGATCCCGGTCGGCACCGAGTCCTCGACCATGGTGGCGCCGGTGGTGGAGCCTGGCTGCGGCACCATCTGCGGCGGCATGATGCCCACCACCGAAATGGCGCCCTTCGGCGTCACCTTGGTGGCGGTGTGCGCGGCGCCGTCGGCCACGTAGGCGTTGGGCCCGATGCTGGTCAACCCGAACGGGTTGCTGTCGGGCATCACGGTGCCGTCGGGGAGCGGCCGGTTGTCCGGGTTGTTGACGAACTCGTAATTGGCCATGTTGGCGACCGTCTGCGCCTGCACGCCGCCCGGGCCGAAGCCGAACGTCTGCAACACGCCGACCTGGTCCTGCTTCGCGCCCAATTGGCTGATCAGCGGTTGCGGCGCGCCGGCGCCCACCACCACCAGCGGTCGGCCGTTGGCGAAGGTGATGCCGCTGGGCCCGATCACCGCGTCGACCAGAGGCGTCGCGAGCGACCCCAGCTTGCCGTCGATCGTGTAGTCCTGGCCGAACTTCACCACCGAGACGCGTCCGGAGTTGCCGAAGCAGTTCGAGCCGCCCACGCCATCGAAGCAGGGACCGGTGCCGCCCACGCCGGCCTCGGTCAGCCACAGCGCGCCGTAGTTGTAGGTCATGCCGCGCGGGTGGTTGAGGTTGTCCGCGACCACCGGGTAGAGCGACGCCACCCGGCTCGACTTGATCAGCGTGGCGCTGAGGTTGCGCACCGACCCGTCCGGCAGGTTGGTCGTGGTGGTGAACGCGACCGGGGCGCCGAGCTGCGGCGTCCAGTAGTCGATGCCGGTCGCGAGCGTGGCGCCGGTCGCCGGCAACGTCGCGCCGTTGGGAGCCACCCAGGAGTCGAAATTGCCGATCCGGGTCTGGACCACCTGGGTCCCGGTCACGTTCAGGTAAACGTCGGTCTTGTTGCCCGACGGGAACGCCAGCACGTTGTCATAGGCGGTGCTGGCCGACCACGATCCCGGGTAGAACTCCTGCGGCGAGGCGGCCGCCTCGTCGGTGCCGCCCGGTCCGGCGTTGTCGCCGATCACCAGCAGCGCGTTCGTCGTGGGATCCTGCTCGACATAGAAGATCTGCTCGGGCGCGGGATTGCTCCCGTAGATCGAGTTGCCGCCGATCGTCAGGTTCTGCTTGACCACCAGCGCCAAGGTCGGCTGACCCTGGAAAGTCCTTGACTCGACAGTCTCCACGAAGGTCCCGGACAGCGGGATCGGTCCGCCGGACGGCGCCGTGCCCGGC
>CAXTVL010000571.1:0-2055 GCA_964247515.1 uncultured Acetobacteraceae bacterium
GCGCCCAGCACCGCGAGCTGCGCGCCGGTGTCGAGCAAGGCGGGCAACGCGGCCGCCAGCAGGTCGAGGCCTTTCTGGCCGGTGAGCCGGCTGACCACGCCGAACAGCAGCCGGTCCGGCTCGGCGGCGAGACCGAGGCGGCGTTGCAAGGCCCGCTTGTTCGCGGCGCGCGGGCCGGGATCGAGCGCGTCGAACCGGGCCGCCAGGTGCGGGTCGCGCAGCGGGTTCCAGGTCGCGGTGTCGATGCCGTTCAGGATGCCGCCGAGCCGGTCGGCGCGGGCGCGCAGCAGGCCGTCGAACCCCATGCCGGCGACGGCGCCGAGCAGTTCGCGCGCGTAGGTCGGCGAGACGGTGGTGATGCGGTCGGCGAATTGCAGCCCGGCCTTGAGGAAGCTGATCTGGCCGTAATACTCGACGCCATCGACGCCGAACGCCTCCGGCGGCAGCCCGAGCTCGGCCAGCAGCGCCGCCGGGAAGATGCCCGGAAAGGCGATGTTATGCACCGTCATGACGCCGCGCGGCCGGGTGCCGTCCGGCCCGAGCGCCAGGTAGGCCAGCGCCAGTCCGGCCTGCCAGTCATGCGCGTGGACGATGTCGGGCCGCCAACCGGCGACCGCACCCCGCCCGATGCGCGCCGCCGCCTGCGACAATGCCGCGAAGCGCTGCGCGTTGTCCGGCCACTCGCCGCCGCCCGCGGCCAGGTAGGGGTTGCCGGGTCGGGCGTAGAGCCGCGGCGCGTCGAGCACGAACAGGTCGAGCCCGCCGGCGCGCCCGGCCAGCAGCCGCGCGCCGCCGCCCGGCAAGGAGTCCAGCTCGGCGGCCAGCGTCGGTTCCGCCAACGCCGCCAACACGGCCGGATAGCCCGGCAGCAGCGTGCGCACGGCGACACCCTCGGCCGCCAGCGCCGCCGGCAGCGCCCCCACCACGTCGGCGAGGCCGCCCGTCTTGACCAGCGGGTACGCCTCCGAGGCGACCGAGAGGCCCCGCAAGTTCAGCCTTCGAGCCGGTCGATCATGCTCTTGGTGACAAGGCAAACGCCGCCCTCGGTGCGGCGGAACCGGGCCGCGTCCTGCTCCGGGTCCTCGCCCACCACCAGGCCGGCCGGCAGGCGCACGCCACGGTCGACCACGACCTTCTTCAGCCGCACCGAGCGGCCGATCTCGACGCCGGGCAGGATCACCGCCTGGTCGATCTGGCTGAACGAGTTGACGTGGACGTTGGTGAACAGCAGCGACTGGCGGATGCTGGCCCCCGAGACGATGCAGCCGCCGGAGACCAGCGAGGACACCGCCATGCCGCGCCGGCCGCCCTCGTCGTGGACGAACTTGGCGGGAGGCGTCACCTCGCCGTAGGTCCAGATCGGCCAGTCGCGGTCGTAGATGTCGAGGCCGGGCACGAAGTCGGTGAGGTCGATGTTGGCGGCGAAATAGGCGTCCACCGTGCCGACGTCGCGCCAGTACGGCTCCGCCTCCTGCGAGGAGCGCACGCAGGAGCGCGAGAAGTGGTGCGCCACGGCACGGCCCTCGCGCACCAGCTTGGGGATGATGTCGCGGCCGAAATCGTGGTTGCTCGCGGGGTCGGCGGCGTCCTCGCGCAGCAGCTCGAACATCAGCTTGGTGTCGAACACGTAGATGCCCATGCTGGCCAGGGCGAGGTCCGGGCGGCCCGGCATCGGCGGCGGCTGCGCCGGCTTCTCCAGGAACGACAGGATGCGGTCGTGCTCGTCGACATGCATCACGCCGAACGCCCGCGCGTCCGCGAGCGGCACTTCGAGGCAGCCCACGGTCACGTCGGCGCCGCTGTCGACGTGCTGCTGCAGCATCTTCTCGTAGTCCATCTTGTAGATGTGGTCGCCCGCCAGCAGCACGATGTAGCGCGGGTCGGAGGACTCGATGATGTCGATGTTCTGGTACACCGCGTCGGCGGTGCCGAGATACCACATGTCCTCGGCGACGCGCTGGCTCGCGGGCAGGATGTCGAAGCTCTCGTTGCGCTCGGGGCGGAAGAAGTTCCAGCCGCGCTGCAGGTGGCGGATCAGGCTGTGCGCCTTGTACT
>CAXTVL010000572.1:0-2044 GCA_964247515.1 uncultured Acetobacteraceae bacterium
CCCCCCCCGCCAGGGCGAGCGTCAGCCCGCCGCCCAGGAAGTTCCCGGCGGCGAGCCGTCCCAGCACCCGGTTGGCGGCGGTCACGGGGGCCGCGGTGCCGCCGCGGCCGTAGGCGGCCGGTCCCGGCACCGCGCCGGCGCTGCGCGGCCCCACGCGGAACGCGCCGCCGGGGTCGAGATGGGCGATCGAGCCGCCACCGGCGCCGATGGTGTGGACGTCGACCATCGGCATCAGCAGCGGGAAGCCGGCGATCGAGGTGGAGCGCGCGTCGGTCTCGGCGACCCTGCCGTCGACCACCAGGCCGATATCGGCGCTGGTGCCGCCGATGTCGAAGGTGATGAGCCGCCGGCGCCCGGTCAACGCGCCGATCCAGCCGCCGCCCAGCACGCCGGCGGCGAGCCCCGAGAGCAGCGTCAGCGCCGGCTGTTCCGCCACCATCGCGGCCGTCGCGACGCCGCCGTTGGACGCCATGACGCGCAGCTCGCCGCCCACCCCCGCCCGCCGCAGCGCCGTGTCGAGGTGCTCGACATAGCGGCGCAGCGTGGGCCCGATGAACGCCGCGAGCGCCGCCGTGGTGAAGCGCTCGAACTCGCGGAACTGCGGCGACACGGCGGACGAGGTGGTGACGAACGCGTCCGGCATGACCTCGCGCACGATGGCGGCGGCGCGGTCCTCGTGCGCGGGGTCGAGATAGGAGAACAGGAAGCACACCGCGACCGACTCGACACCCTCGGCGAGCAGCTCTTGCGCGGCCCGGCGCACCGCGTCCTCGTCCAGCGGCACCAGTTCCGCCCCGGCGGGCGGCCCCCGCCGGCCGGCCACCGCCTTGCGGTGGCGGCGGCGGATCAGCGGCCGGCTCTGCCACGGCAGCTCCTGGCGGATCGAGTAGTGCTCGACCCGCTGGTGGCGGGCGATGTGCAGGATGTCGCGGAAGCCCTCGTTGGTGACCATGCCGGCCCGCGCGCCCTTGTGCTCCAGCACCGCGTTGGTCGCGATGGTGGTGCCGTGCAGCACGAAATCCACGCTGCCGGCCTCGACCGCCTGCGCCCGGCACAGTTCGAGGATGCCGGCCATGACCCCGTCCGAGGGGTCGGCGGGCGTGGTGGGGACCTTGTGGACGCCGAACGCGCCGCTCGCGGTGTCGCAAATCACGAGATCGGTGAAGGTGCCGCCGACATCGACGCCGATCAGCCGCATGACCGCTCCCCTCAATACGCCAGCGCGTGCAGCCCCGCGGCCAACACGCGGATGCCGGCCACGATGTCGGCGAGGCTGGAGAACTCCTCCTGCGTGTGGCTGCGGCCATCCTTGCTGCGCACGAAGATCATGGCAACCTTGGCGATCCGCGCCATCTGCTGCGTGTCGTGGCCGGCGCCGCTGGCCATCGTCATCACCGGGACGTCTTGTTCGCCCGCAACGCGCCGCAACGTAGCCACCAAGTCCGGGTCGCTCGGGCAGGGTTCGAGATCGAGCAGCACGCGGGTTTCCAGCGTGAGCCCGCGCCGGGCGGCGACCTCGCGCATCAGCGTTTCGTGCGTCTGGTACAGGCGCTGGCGCGCCACCGGGTCCGGGTGGCGGTGGTCGACGGTGAAGGTGACGCCGCGCGGGATCACCGCCGCGCCGTTCGGGTCGACGGTCACGCGCCCGATGGTGGTGACGGCGGGGCGGCCCAGCCGGTGCGCGGTGTCGATCAGGCCGCCGGCGATCTCGGCGAAGCCCGCCATCGGATCGTTGCGCAAATCCATCGGGAACGCGCCGGCATGGTTCTGCACGCCGGTCAGCGTCACCTCGGTGTGGCGGATGCCGGTGATCGCGTCGACCACCGCGACCGGCAGGTCGGCTTGCTCCAGGATCGGACCCTGCTCGATGTGCAGCTCGACGAACGCCGCGAGGTCGCGACGGCTGGCGGCCGGGATGGCGGCGGGGTCGAGGCCCACCTCGCGCATCGTCGCCGCCATGGTCTCGCCGGCGCGGCCGACCAGCGCCTCGGCGACGCCGGGGCCGATGCCGCCGACGACGGCGCGCGAGCCCCAGCAGCCGGCG
>CAXTVL010000573.1:0-1023 GCA_964247515.1 uncultured Acetobacteraceae bacterium
GGCCAACGCGGCGCCGGCCGGCGTGCCCCCCTGGCGGCCGCGCGCTCCGGGCGATCCCGACCGGCGGCTGCGCGTGGGCTTGCTGTCGGCGCCGCTCAAGACGCATCCGGTCGGCTGGCTGACGCTGGCCGGGCTGGAGGCGCTGGACCCGGAGCGGTTCGAGTTGGTCTGCCTGGGTCAGGCGGAGGGCGGCGATGCGATGCAGCGCCGGTTCCGCGCCGCCGCCGCCGAGTGGCACGTCATCGACGCGCTGGGACCGGCCGAGCGGGTGGCGCGGCTGCGCTCGCTCGACCTCGACATCGTGCTCGAGCTGGGCGGCTACGGCGACCAGAACATGATCGGCGCCTGCGCCGCGCGCGTGGCGCCGGTGCAGGTGAAGTGGGTCGGGATGCAGAGCCACAGCACCGGCATGGCGAGCATGGACTGGTTCGTCACCGACCGCTGGGAGACGCCGCCCGAGCTCGCGCCGCTGTATTCCGAACGGCTGCTGACGCTGCCGGACGGCTACGTCTGCTACGCGCCGCCGCCGCACGCGCCGCCGGTCGCGCCGTTGCCGGCGCTCAGGCGCGGATACGTCACCTTCGGCTGCTTCAACAACCTGGCCAAGATCACGCCGGGCGTGGTCGCGACCTGGGCTTCGGTCCTGCGCGCGCTGCCGGATTCGCGCCTGGTGCTCAAGACCCACCAGTTCGGCGACCCCGAGACCGCCGCCGGCATGGCCGCCGCCTTCGCGCGCCACGGCGTCGGTGCCGGGCGGGTCGAGCCGCGCGGCGCCTCGTCGCATCGCGGCCTGTTGGCCGAGTACGCCGCCAGCGACATCGTGCTCGACCCGTTCCCGTATTGCGGCGGCCTCACCACCTGCGAGGCGCTGTGGATGGGGGTGCCGGTCGTGACCGTGCCGGGCGACACCTTCGCCTCGCGGCACTCGGCCAGCCATCTGTGCAACGTGGGCCTGTCCGACTGGGTGGCGGCCGACCTCGACGAGTACCGCGCGCTGGCGCTGCGCCGGGCCCGCGACCTGCC
>CAXTVL010000573.1:1033-2042 GCA_964247515.1 uncultured Acetobacteraceae bacterium
CCGCTCTGCGACGCGGCGCGGTTCGGCGCCGGCCTGGGTGCGGCGTTGCGCCACGCCTGGCACGACTGGTGCGCGCGGGCATGAGCGGCGCGCACCCTTGCGTCGACGTCAACCTGATCGCCCACAACGCCGAGGCGACGCTGGGCATGGCGATCGAGAGCGTGCTGGCGCAGGACTGGCCGGCGCTGCGCCTCACCGTCATCGACAACGGCTCGACCGACGCGACGCCGGCGATCGCCGCGCAGTACGCGGCGGAGGTGCCGTGGGTGCGGCTGCATCGCGCCCGCGCCAATGCCGGGCAGGTCGCCAACGTGGCGCGGGCGTTCACGCTGGGCGATTCCGATTTCGTGCTGCCCAAGACCGCCGACGACCTGCTCGCCCCGGAGTTCGTGAGCCGCGTCATGGACACGCTGCTGGCGCACCCCGGCTGCGCGATGTGCGCCGCCGCCGGCCTGGTGTTCCGCGACGGCGGGGTCGCCACCGTCTACCCGGCGGAGCACCTGTTGCACGCGACCGGGCCGGACCCGGTGGCGCGCGCCCGCGCGGTGATGCGGCGCTACACCAGCGCGCCGAGCTTCTGGGGTGTCTGGCGCCGCGCCGCCAGCGACCGGCTCGGGCCGATCAATTACCGCGCCGGCTGGGCCCACGCGGGGCTGGCGGCGCTGGCTGTACGGCGAGGTGCGGCAGTTGCCGGAGCCGCTGTAGTGGCGGGGCGACGGCGGAAAGCCGGGGGCGCAGATCGCCCGCGCCGCCACCCAGGCGGCGCAGCGCGGCCACTCGGCCGACGACCCGCTGTGCGATTTGCGCTGGCGCACCCCGCTCCTCACCACCGCGCACAACCACCTCGACGTGTTCGCGACCGTGCCGCTCGACGCCGCGTCACGGCTGTCGCTGATGCGCTCGGTGCCGGAGATCTTCCGTGGCCGCTGGCTGCCGGCGATGCGCGCCGAGGCGGCGGCGCTGCGCGGCCCCCAGCCGCCGCCCGGCGCCGGATGCTGGGCGCGGCGCG
>CAXTVL010000574.1:0-2039 GCA_964247515.1 uncultured Acetobacteraceae bacterium
CGGTGCTGGACCTGTCGCTGGTCGGCTTGCCGCTGCCGTCGCGGCGCAGCGAGGGGATCGACCATTTCGGCAACCGCATCGCCTGGATGTTCCTGGAGGTGGCGCACCAGCAGTTCGACGTCACCCTGGACGCGACCGTCGAGGTCGGCTTCCCTCCTCCGCCCGACCCGCATTCGACGCCGCCCTGGGAGAGCGTCGCGGCGTTCCTGCGCGCCGGCGGCCCGGACGCCTGGGACGCCGCCGAGTTCGCCTTCGACAGCCCGATGGCGGCGGCCGACCCGGGCGCCGGCGAGTTCGTGGCGGCGTCGTTCCCACCCGGACGGCCGATCCTGGCGGGCTTGCTCGACCTCAATGCCCGCATCCGGCGCGAGTTCGCGTTCCGCGCCGGTGTCACCACCATCTCGACCCCGGTCGCGACCGTGCTGCGCCAGCGCGCCGGGGTGTGCCAGGATTTCACCCATGTGATGCTCAGCGGCCTGCGGGCGCTGGGCCGCGCCGCCCGCAACGGCTCCGGCTACACCCCCCCCACGCCCCCGCCGGGCTGGGCGGCGCGGCGCGGCGTCGACCAGTCGCACGCCTGGGTCGGCGCCTGGCTCGGGGCGGAGCACGGCTGGATCGACCTCGACCCGACCAACGACCTGGTGGTCGCCGACGAGCACGTCGTGCTGGCCTGGGGCCGCGACTACGCCGACATCAGCCCGGTGCGCGGCATCCTGCTCGGGGGCGGCCGGCACGGCGTCAAGGTGTCGGTCGACCTACAGCCCGTGTGAGGCGAGCCGCCGGTACTCGGCCCGCACGAGCTCCGGGCCATAGCGCCGCTCCAGCCGGCGCACGATGAAGTGTCCCTGCGCCTTCTGCCGGAAGTGCTCGATGAACGCGACGTTGATCATGGCACCGGTGGCGGCCCCCACCGCCGGCACCGCCTGGCCCGCGAACTTCCAGGCCGCCGGCACGCCGAACCGCGTCGCCACCACGGCGGTGAGCCGCGGCATCGCCTCCACCAGCGTGCGCCCGGCGGTCTGGGTCAGCAGCTCCGCCATGCCCATGCGCAGCATGTAGTAGCCGCTCTCGCCGGCCTCCGGGTCGTCGCGCGGGCCGCCCAGCGCGAACACCTGCAGGCAGGCCAGCCGCGCCTCGGGTGTCGCCAGGTCCTCGCCCTCCTCGCGGGCGATGCGCAGGATCGTGCGCATCATCAGCGTGGTGGTGATCGGGAACTCGGCCAGCGTGCTCGCCAGGCCGCCGGCGCCGCCGCCGGCGCCGGTGACGGCCACCGAGGCGTCGGCGAACCAGCGCGACCCCAGTTGCCGGTCGAGCCACTGCCAGCGCGGCCCGGTCTCGTTGCCCATGCTGAGCAAGGCCACGCTGACGGCGCGCAGCAGCGCCTGCGACACCACGCCGTGCAGCCCGGCGCGCAACGGGCGCGGCAGGAACCGGGCCGCGAACCCGGCGCCGGCGTTGAAGGTCTGTCCGAACAGCGCCGTCATGCGCGCGACGAGGTGGTTGCTCTCCAGCAGCCGCGCCGCGCGCCGCAGGTCGGCCAGGTCGGCGGCGCTCAGCGCCGAGGTGTCGTCCCTGATCGCAAGCTCGCCCATGCCGCCCCCCGGTGCCATCAAGCCGGAGGCATAACGCCCAGCGTGGCGGCCGTTGCCTTGATCGCTTCCCAGGTGTCGGCCTGCAACGGGATGCCGTGTGCCAGCCGGTGCGCCCGGGTGCGCGCCTCCGGCTCGCCGGGGACCAGCACCTCCTGGCCCGGCGTCACCGGCCGCGACGCCTTGACGTATTCGGCGTAGGCGCGGGTGCGGGCGGCGAAGTCGCGGGCGCCGAAATGCGCGGGGTCGAGGTAGATCGACAGCATCCCGTTGCTGACCCGTCCGCGCCTGCCGCCGGGGATCGGCCCCGAGGTGTCGCCGCCGCTCAGCACCCCGGCCAGCAGCTCGCACATGAACGCCAGGCCCGAGCCCTTGTGGTCGCCGAACGCCACCAGCGCGCCCTCGCCCACCGCCGGGTCGCGCGGGCCGGCCGGCGCGAGCGGGCCGTAC
>CAXTVL010000575.1:0-2032 GCA_964247515.1 uncultured Acetobacteraceae bacterium
GGCCGTTTGGCCCGCGGAACTTGTGCCCGCGGAACTTGTGCCCGCGGAACTTGTGATTGACCCGCTCAGCCGCATTGCGCGCGCTCGGTCCGCGAGTCTGTCGCGTGGCCCTCGCGCGGCGGGGCGCCACCTCGCCACGACGCCCGCTTGGAAAGCCGACCGCCGCCTACCGCGCCGCCCGCAATCGAGTGACGCAACAGAGTCAATCGAGCCCTCGCAATACTTGCGGTTGTCCGCCCAGAGCCCGCCCAGGCGCTGATTAGAGCCCAGCCACACAAGACTGCCACGTGCTGCTTGCGTCGCGGCAGCTTTTGCGCCACTTATCCGGCGCACGCGTGACCGGACCGCTGGATCGGCAGTCGCGCGGGCTACGTTCCCGACGACCTTGGCCCGACGACCCCGGGCCGCGTCCCACCGCCAGACCAGCGCACGGCCAGCTCATCCACCCGCCACACCGCAAGTGAGACCTATCGCTCCATGCCCGACCCGCTGAAAGCTTCCGCGCGCGACCCGCGTGCCGCCGCCTCCTCCGACACCGCGCCCACCTTGCCCAATCTCGCGGCGCGCGACGTGTTCCCCGTGGGCACGCCGCGGGTCGACGACGCCGCGGTCTCGCGTGAGGACGAGGCCAACATGCGCCGGGCGCTGGGCATGCTGGGTGGCCCCACGCGCACGGCGCCCGCGTCCGGCAACGCGGACCGTCGCGCGCCCGCTTACAACGCTCCCACATACCCTTCCTCGAACGGGCAGGCGCCGTCCCATGGCGGCGGCCCGTCCTCGCCGCGCCGGCATCGCTTCGTCCAGGACGGCGAGGTGCCGGTCACGGTGGTGCGCGGGCGCGGCGAGCACGCGCCGGAGCTGTCGCGCGCCGTGGCGGCCTCGCCGGTCAACCGGATCGACGCGTTGCAGGAGAGCCTCGTGGCGGAGCAGGCGGCCCGCGCCGCGGCCGAGCGGGCGCTCGAGGAGGCGCAGGCCAGTCTCCGGACCCTGCAGACCCGCCTGTCGCATCTCGAACTGGCCCGCGACGAGGCGGTGGCGCAAGCGCAACAGGCGCAGGCGCAGGCCGAGGCGTTACAGGCGCATGTCGCGGCGATGGACGCGGTCGAACGCCCCGCGCGCCCCGAGCCGGGCGCACCCAAACCGCCGCCCGCCCGCCGGGTCACTCGCCTGAAGCCGGTGCCCGAGCCGGAAGCGGAACCGGAGCCGGTCAAATGGTGGCTGTCCTCGCAGGCGTTGCGCCCGGCGCCGGCGAAGCGCCGGACCCGTGGCGCGGCGACACCAACCCCCGAATAGGCCGAGTTCCAGGCTTGCCCACGCGGGCCAAGCCGCGAGCGTCAGGTGAGGTCGAACTGCAGCGCCGCCAGGCGGGCGTAGAGCCCGGCTTCCCCAACCAGGTCGCGGTGCGTGCCGATGGTGACGATGCGCCCGGCCTCGATCACCACGATCCGGTCGGCCCGCCGCACCGTGGCCAGGCGATGCGCCACCACCAGGGTCGTGCGGTCGCGTGACAGGGCGGTGAGCGCCTGCTGCACCGCCTGCTCGGATTCGGCGTCGAGCGCGCTGGTGGCCTCGTCGAGCAGCAGCACCGGGGCGTCGCGCAGGATCGCCCGCGCGATCGCGACACGCTGCCGCTGGCCGCCGGACAGGCGCACGCCTTTCTCGCCCAGGAAGGTGTCCAGCCCCTGTGGCAGCTCCAGCAGGAAATCGGCCGCGGCGGCCGCGACGGCGCGCCGGACCTCGGCGTCGGACGCGCCCGGACGGCCGTAGCGGATGTTCTCCAAGGCGCTGGCGCTGAAGATCGCCGGGTCCTGTGGCACCACGGCGATGCGAGACCGCAATGCCGTCGGCTCGACGCTCGCGATGTCCACGCCGTCGAGCAGCAGGCGGCCCGCTTGCGGGTCGAAGAAGCGCAGCAGGAGCTGGAACACCGTGGTCTTGCCGGCCCCGGACGGCCCCACGAACGCCACCGTCTCGCCCGGCTCGACCGCGAACGAGACGTCGTCCAGCGCCGCGACGTCGGGGCGGGCGGGGT
>CAXTVL010000576.1:0-2029 GCA_964247515.1 uncultured Acetobacteraceae bacterium
GGCTGGTACTCGACCTGGTGGCGCCGCTGCGTGGCGTGGGCCTCACGGCGTCCGACCAGCCGGAGCTCAGCTACGTGCTGTCGGGCAGGGCCACCCAGGCGATGCGCCTTGCCATCAGCACGCCCGGCCAGGCGCGGCCGCTGGCGGATTTCGAGCTGCCACGCGCGCGGCCGTCCTCGCTGTGCAGCGTCCGGCTGCGCGAGCACGGCGTCCGGCTGCCGGCGGGCCGGCTCTGCGTCTGGTCGGTGACGCTGGTGCTCGACCCGCACGCGCCCTCGCTCGACCTTGTGGGCAGCGCGCTCATCCAATATCGGCCGATCCATGCCGCGGAACCCCGGACGCCCGAGGCGCTGGCGCGCGCCGGCTACTGGTATGACGCCGTGGCGCTGGCCGAACGCACCCGGGGAGCCGACCACGGCGCCACCCTCGCGGCGCTGTTCAAGCAGGCCGAGCTGCCGCTCGACAGCGTCGCCGTCCGGTAGCCGCCACGTCTCAGAACAGGCTCGTGACCACGCGGAAATGCACTCCCTGGTCCTCGAGCGAGCTGCCGTGCGGGACGCGGTGCAGGGCGTGGCCGTAATACACCTCGGCGATCGAGCCGAAGCCCACCAGCCAGCGCAGGCCGACCCCCACGCTCGACAGGTTGCTGTCCGGCGGCGTGGCGCGGCCGGTGTTCCAGCCGGAGCCCACATCGTAGAACGGCGCCACCTGGATCACACCGCTGTCGACCGTGCCGCCCAGCGCCGGCAGCGGCAGCCGCGCCACCGGGATGCGCAGCTCGAGCGTGCCGACGGCGGCGTTGTCGGTGGCCGACAGGTACTCCCGGTAGCCGCGCACCGTCGAGAAGCCGCCCAACACGAACTGCTCGATCGGGAACAGCGGGTCGTGGCTGAGCTGCAGGCTGCCACGCGCCAGCACCTCCCAGGTGCCGAACACCCGGCGGACGTATTGCGCCTGGCCGAGCCAGACGAAGAACTGCCCGGTGGGCGGCGTGTGCGTCACCGTGGCACCCAGCGCGTCGACGCCCACGCTGAACGTCGAGCGCAGGGCCACCACCCGTTGCGCGTTGCGGTCGAGCCAGTCCTGGTAGAAGCGGATCGCGGTGACGTTGGTGCGGCCGTTGTCGGAGCCGCCGGAGAACGAGAACGGCTGGCCCAGCAGGAAGGTCTGGTTGCGCCGCCATTCCGCCGACAAGCCCAATGTCAGCGCCTGCTCCGGGGTGCGGTAGAACGGCCGGCTCAGGCCCAGGGCCACGCTGTCGTAGCGGCTGGCGATGTTGAGCGGGCTGACGTTCTGCGCCACCACCAGCGTGTCGTTGACGTCGTAGCGCACGCTGACCCGGGTGTCGTCGCTGGCCACCGGCAGCGAGTAGCTGACGGCGCCGTCGTTGACCCCCTGGCTGCGCCCGTACTGCGCCTCCAGCAGGTCGCCCACGCCCAACAGGTTGCTGTAGGTGCCCGCCACCTGGCCGCGCACCTCGCCCACGGTGGGCGACTGGCTGTTTGCGACCGCGAAGCTCAGCGAGTACGGCGGCGCCTCGGTGACGTCGCCCACCAGCCGCGCCTCGCCTGGCGCCAGGCCGGGCTGGATGTCGAGGTTGAGGCGGCGCAGCAGCGGGTCCTGTAACAGGATCTGCTGCTGGCGCCCCAGGTCGTTGACGTTGAACGGCACCGAGACGCCGCGCCGCAGCCGGTCGGCGATGTAGGATGCGCGGAAGTGGCGGTTGCCGGTCACGCTGACGGCGGTGAGCCGGCCCTCGAGGGCGCGCAGGGTGAGAACGCCGCGGGCGACCGTCTGGTCCGGCACCACGACGCCCGAGTTGATGTAGCCGCGATCGACGTAGAGGCGGGTCAGTTGCCGCCGGATCTGCTCGACATCCTGCGGGCCGACCGAACGGCCCACGAACAACGCCGCCGCGCGGTCGATGTCGGTCTCGGCCAGCACGGTGTTGCCGACCAGGCGCACGCGGCGGAGCACGAAGCGGCCGTCGTCCGGCAGCTCGGCGCGCACCGTCGCCGGTGGATGGGTC
>CAXTVL010000577.1:0-2026 GCA_964247515.1 uncultured Acetobacteraceae bacterium
TCCTGGATCAGCACCGTCTTGCCGACGCCGGCGCCGCCGAACAGCCCGGTCTTGCCGCCCTTCTGGTACGGCGCCAGCAGGTCGACCACCTTGATGCCCGTCACCAGGATCTCGGCCGAGGTCGCCTGGTCCTCGAAGGTCGGCGCC
Source organism: uncultured Acetobacteraceae bacterium (assembly GCA_964247515.1). Lineage (GTDB taxonomy): Bacteria > Pseudomonadota > Alphaproteobacteria > Acetobacterales > Acetobacteraceae > CAVRQM01. The sequence continues at coordinate 148 of CAXTVL010000577.1, forward strand.
GGGCGGTGGATCGGGTAGTGCGAGGCGGCGACGACCTCACCGCGTTCGTCGATCGGCTCGCCGACCACGTTCAGGATGCGGCCCAGCGTGCCCGGCCCCACCGGCATGCTGATCGGCGCCCCGGTGTCGGTGACTTCCTGGCCGCGCACCATGCCGTCGGTGCTGTCCATGGCGATGCAGCGCACCGTCTTCTCGCCGATCTCCTGCGCCACTTCGAGCACCAGCGTCTGGTCGCGCAGGCGGGCGTGCAGCGCGTTCAGCATGAACGGCAGCTCGCCCTCGAACTGCACGTCGACGACCGCGCCGAGAACCTGGGAGACGCGCCCTACGCTGTTGGTTGCCATGTGTCTGTTCCTGTCTGGACCGTCACAGCGCTTCGGCGCCGGAGATGATCTCGATGAGTTCGCGGGTGATGTTGGCCTGGCGGGCGCGGTTGTAGTTGAGCGACAGCTTCTTGATCATGTCGCCGGCGTTGCGGGTGGCGTTGTCCATCGCCGTCATCTGCGCGCCGAAGAAGCCGGCGTTGTTCTCCAGCATGGCGCGGTAGATTTGGATCGCCAGGTTCTGCGGCAGCAGCCGCGCCAGGATGGTCTCCTCGTCCGGCTCGAACTCGTAGACCGCCTGGGCACCCGTTTGTTCGGGCTTGTCGTCCTCCGGCAGCGGCGCCGGGATCAGCCGCGTCTCGGTCGGGATCTGCGAGATGACCGAGTGGAAGCGGGTGTAGACGATCGAGCAGACGTCGAACTCGCCCGCGTCCAGCATCGCCACCACCTTGGCCGCGACCGCCTGGGCGTCGGCGAAGCTGACCGTCTTGCCCTTGTTCGGCCCGACGTCCTCGGCCATCTGGCTGGGGAACTCGCGGCGCAGGTAGTCGCGCCCCTTGCGGCCCACGGCCATGATCTTGACCGTCTTGCCCTCGCCCAGCAGCCGCCGCGCGACGCCGCGCGCCAGCCTGCCGACCGAGGAGTTGAACGCCCCAGCCAGGCCACGGTCGGCGGTCACGACCAGCAGCAGGTGCGTCTGGTCCTTGCCGGTCCCGGCCATGAGCTTCGGCGCGGTCGGGCTGTTGCGCGCGCTCTCGGCCAGCGACGCCAGCATCCGCTCCATGCGCTCGGCGTACGGCCGCGCCGCCTCGGCCTGGCTCTGCGCGCGGCGCAGCTTGGCGGCGGCGACCATCTTCATCGCCGAGGTGATCTTCTGCGTCGACTTCACGCTGTTGATGCGGTTGCGCAGGTCCTTCAGGCTGGGCATCGGCCCCCCTTCACTAAGATAGCCCTTACGCGAACGCCTTGGCGAAACCCTCGAGGAACGAGAGCAGCTTGCCCTCGGTCTCCTTCTTGATCTCGCGGTCGGCGCGGATGCTGTCGATGATCGCCGGCTCGCGCGAGCGCATCTCGCTCAGCATCTGCGTCTCGAACCGGCCGATCTTGCCCACGTCGATGCCGTCGAGGAAGCCGCGCACGCCGGCGAACAGCACCACCACCTGGTCCTCGATCGGCACCGGATGGAACTGCGGCTGCTTCAGCAGCTCGGTCAGCCGGGCGCCACGCGCCAGCAGCTTCTGCGTCGAGGCGTCGAGGTCGGACGAGAACTGCGCGAAGCTGGCCATCTCGCGGTACTGCGCCAGTTCGAGCTTGATGCGCCCGGCGACCTGCTTCATCGCCTTGATCTGCGCCGCCGAGCCGACGCGCGACACCGAGAGGCCGACGTTCACCGCCGGCCGGATGCCCTTGAAGAACAGCTCGGTCTCCAGGAAGATCTGACCGTCGGTGATGCTGATGACGTTGGTCGGGATGTAGGCCGAGACGTCGCCGGCCTGGGTCTCGATCACCGGCAGCGCCGTGAGGCTGCCGGCGCCCAGCGCGTCCGACATCTTCGC
>CAXTVL010000578.1:0-2026 GCA_964247515.1 uncultured Acetobacteraceae bacterium
CCGCGCCAGCAAGCCCGGAGCCGGTCGCGGCCACGCCGTCGCGTCCCGCTGCCCCGGTCGCGCGCGCCTTCTCCGACCCCGCCGTCACCGCCGAAGCGCGGCGCTGCCGCGACATCGTGCTCTACGTCCAACTGGGAAAGACCTTGTCCGATGCCGATAAGCAGTTCCTGCGCGACGACTGCCGCGCGCGTTAGACCCGGCGTCACCTGGTCGGGCCGGTTGCTGGCCTGGTCAGCGCTCGCCGTGCTCGGCGCCTGCGCCGTGCCCACAGACGCGCGCCTCGCCCAGAGCCCGGCCACGTCGCCCGCACTGGCTCCCTCGACCACGGCACCGGCCGTTCAGGCAACCGCCACTCCGGCGACTTCCGGCCAGGCGCAGCCGCTCGACACCGCCGTGAGCCGCCTCGCCACCACGCTGATCGCCGATGCCAAGCTCGACCCGGGCGAACGGCGCGTGCTCGTCGTCGACCCGCCGGTCGACCGCGCCACGGTCCGCCACACGGCGCTGACGCGCGAGGTCGAGCACCGCATCGCCGCCACCGTGACCCAGCGCTTCCCCAACCTGCAGGTCAGCGCGTTCGCGCAAGCCGCGTTGCGGCGCCAGCCGCTGATGGTGCTGAGCTGCATGACCCCGGTCGCGGCCCCGGGCGCGCTGGCGACCCATATCGACACGCTGCCGCCCCGGTTCTACCGCATCTGGGCGTCGCTGTCGGACACCCGCACCGGGCGCATCGTCGCCTCGGAGACGGTCTGGGTGCCGGCCAGCGAGGTCGACGCCACCCCCACCAAGTTCTTTCGCGACAGCCCGGTCTGGGTGATGGACCACAGCATGCAGGCCTACCTGAAGGTCTGTGGCGGCAAGCCCGGCGAGGCGATGGACCCGGCCTACCTGGACGGCCGCAGCGCCGGGATCGCCGTCGACGAGGCCACCCAGGATTACGAGGGCGGCCACTACCCGGAGGCGCTCGCGGCCTACACCCAGGCCAGCCTGCTGCCGGGCGGCGACCAGATGCGGGTGTGGAACGGCGTCTACCTGGCCAACCTGGCGCTGGGGCGGCCGCGCGAGGCGGAGCGGGCGTTCGGCCAGATGGTCGATTCCGGCCTGGCCCAGGGCACGCTCGCGGTGAAGTTCGTCTTCCGCCCGGCCTCCACCCAGTTCTGGCCGGACCGCGCGGTGAGCGGCCAGTACCCGGTCTGGCTGCGCCAGATCGCTCAGCGCACCGCGTCCCGCCAGGTCTGCCTGCTGGTCGTGGGCCACACCAGCCCGACCGGGACCGCCGCCGGCAACGAGGCGCTGTCCGAGCGGCGGGCGCAGTTGGTGCGCGGGCGGATCGTGCGCCTGGCGCCGGTGCTGCAGATCCGCACCGAGGCGCGCGGCCGCGGTGCCCGCGAACCCATCGTCGGCAACGGCCGCGACAACGCGTCCGACCTGCTCGACCGCCGCGTCGAGTTCGAGCCGCGTCCGTGCGACAGCGCGCGGGCGGAGCGCGCGCCGGGCCACGTCTGAGTGGCGAGCAGCGTGGGTCGGCGGCGGCTAGGCCCGCGCCTTGACGAAATCGACGAACGCCCGCAGCGGTGCCGGCATCAGGCGGCGTCCGGGGTAGTAGAGGAACGGCCCTGAGAAACACTGCCACCACGGCTCGAGCAGCGGTTCCAACGCGCCGCTATCGAGGTGCGGGCGCAGCCAATCCTCGAACAGGTGGATGATGCCGGTGCCGGCGACCGCCGCGTCGACCGCGAGCTCGACGGCGGGGCCGATCAGCACCAGCAGCGGCCCCGTGGGCTCGACCCGCACCACCTCGCCGTCGCGTTCGAACTCCCATGGCAGCATGGCGCCGCTGGCGAACCGGCCGCGCAGGCAGGCATGGCCGAGCAGCGCGCTCGGGTGCCGCGGCCGGCCGTGGCGGGCCAGGTAGGCCGGGGCGGCGGCGGTGGCGCTGCGCTGCACGCGCGGCCCGATCGGCACCGCCACCATGTCCTGCTCCAGCCGCTCGTCATAGCGGATGCCCGCGTCGCAGCCGGCGGCC
>CAXTVL010000579.1:0-2024 GCA_964247515.1 uncultured Acetobacteraceae bacterium
CGCTGCCGGTCGAGTTCCTGCGCCCGATCCCCTCGGTGGCGCTGTTGCCGGTGGCGCTGCTGGTGTTCGGCTTCGGCTTCCGGCTGGAGATGTTGGTGGTGGCGTTCGCCTGCTTCTGGCCGGTGGTGATCGTGGGCGGGGCGGCTGTGGCGCAGGTCGAGCCGCGATTGCTCGAGGTGGCGCGGGTGCTGCGGCTGGGCTGGACGGCGCGGCTCGGCAAGATCGTGCTGCCGGCGGCGCTGCCGCGCCTGTTCGTGGCGCTGCGGCTGGCGGCGGGGGTGGCGTTGATCGTCGCGGTCACGGTCGAGATCGCGCTCAACCCGTATGGCCTCGGCTTCGCGATGATCGAGGCGCAGCAGACGCTGCGGCCGGCGCTGATGCTGGGCGTGCTGGCCTGGGTCGGCGTGCTCGGCTGGGGGCTCAACCGGCTGCTGCTGCTGGCTCAGCGCAGATTGTTCGCGGCGTGAGCCGCGCGGCCACGCTCGGCTGGACGCTGGGCAGCCTGCTGCTGTGCGCCGCCATCGTGTTCGCCTGGCAGGCGGCGTGCGACGCGCATTGGGTCTCGCGCGCCTTTCTGCCGTCGCCGGTCCGCACCTGGGCGGCGCTCACGGCCGGCCTGTCGCGCGGGCCGATGTGGGGCGACGTGCTGGCGACGCTGCGGCGGATGCTGCTCGGCTGGGTGCTGGCGTCCTGCGCCGGCGTGGCGCTGGGGGCGGCGATCGGCGTCTCGCCCGGGGCGCGGGCGCTGCTCGGGCCGATGCTGGAGTTCCTGCGGCCGCTGCCGGCCTCGGCGCTGATCCCGGTCGGCATCGCGCTGTTCGGCCTCACGCCGGCGATGGTGCTGGGGGTGGTCTGCTTCGGCACGCTGGGGCCGATGCTGCTGGCGACGGTGCAGGGGTTCGCGGGCGTCGAGCCGCGGCTGCGCGAGGTGGCGCGGCTGCTCGGGCTGCGGTGGTGGAGCGTGGTCGCCAAGATCGCCCTCCCCAACGCGCTGCCGGACATCCTGGCCGGGATGCGGCTCGGCCTCACCGTGGCGCTGATCCTGTCGGTGGTGGGCGAGATGCTGGCCGGGCAGCAGGGCCTCGGTTTGCGCATCCTGCTGGCGGCGCGGGCGTTTCGCGCGCCGGAGCTGTTCGCCGGCGTGATCCTGCTGGGGGTGCTGGGCCTGCTCGGCAACGCGGCGCTGGCGCGGGCCGCGCGCCGGCTGCTGCGCTGGATGCCGGCCCACGCGAATGGATGATTCGATGCGCTGCGTCGTGACCGGCGCCAGCAGCGGCGTCGGCGCCGCCACGGCGCGGGTGTTGGCGATGCCGGGCCGCCGCGTCTGGTTGCTGGCCCGGCGGGCGGAGCCGTTGGAGGAGACCGCGCGGGCGGTGCGCGCGGCCGGGGCCGAGGCCACCGCGATCGTCTGCGACGTGGCCGACCCGGAGGCGGTGGCGCGCGCCTTCACCGTGGTCGGGCCGGAGCTGGACGTGCTGGTCAACGCCGCGGCGCTGCCGGCCGGGACCGTGGCGGCGGCCGACGCGGCCGAGATCGCGCGGGTGGTCGCGGTGAACCTGGTCGGCACCATGCTGTGCGCGCGCGAGGCCGCGGCGCGGATGCAAGCGGGGCGCGGCACCATCGTCAATGTCGGCTCGCTCTGCGTGCGCCTGCGCGACGGCGGCGCCAGCCTGTACGTCGCGGCCAAGCTCGGTGTCGCGGGCTTCACCGACGCGTTCCGCAAGGAGGTGGCCCACGCCGGCATCCGCGTGGTGCTGGTCAACCCGGGCCAGATCGCCTCGGGCATGGTGACGGAGACGCCGGAGCAGCGCGAGGCCGCGGTGCGGCGCGAGGCGATGCTGACGCCCGAGGAGGTCGCGGACGCGATCCGCCTGTGCGTCGAACTGCCCGACCGGGTGGCGCTGACCGAGCTGGAGCTACGTCCGCGCGGCCAGGCGCGGCTCTGAGCGGCCGAGCGCCGCCGCGTCCATCATGTCCAGCTCCGCCTGCAGCCAGGCCAGCGTCGATTCCGCGCCCTGGTTGGC
>CAXTVL010000580.1:0-2023 GCA_964247515.1 uncultured Acetobacteraceae bacterium
GGCCATGACGTAATATATTGAATTCCTTAGACATATTGAACCGGACACCAGTGGGTCGAGCCCGGCCATGACCATGGTGCGACGACCTGCCTCGTCGGCCCACATTCTCCCGCTTGCACGGGACGCGCCGGTGCGCGATGCCGCGTCCATGCCCCGGACGCTACGCATCGCCACCTGGAACATCAACTCGCTGCGCCTGCGCCTGCCGCTGCTGTCGCGGCTGGTGGCCGAGCTCGACCCCGACGTGATCTGCCTGCAGGAGACCAAGGTGCCCGACGCGCTGGCGCCGGCGGCGGCGCTGGCCGAACTGGGCTACCCGCACGCCGAGTTGCGCGGCATGAAGGGCTACAACGGCGTGGCCATCTTCTCGCGCATCGCCATCGAGGCGGCGCCGACCACGCCCGACTGGTGCCTGCGCGGCGATTGCCGGCATGTCGCGGCCGTGCTGCGGCTGCCGTCGGGGCCGCTCACGCTGCACAATTTCTACGTCCCGGCCGGCGGCGACCTGCCGGACCGCGAGGCCAACGTGAAGTTCGCCCACAAGCTCGACTTCGTGGCCGAGACGACGGCGTGGTTCGCGCGCCACGCGCCGCGCCGCGCGGTGCTGGTCGGCGACCTCAACATCGCGCCCCTGGAGCACGACGTCTGGAGCCACCGCCAGTTGCTCGGCGTGGTCAGCCACACGCCGCAGGAGGTGGCGGCGCTGCTGGCCTGGCAGCGCGCCGGCTGGGTCGACGCGGTGCGGCACTTCGTGCCCGCGCCGGAGAAACTCTACACCTGGTGGTCGTACCGCAACGACGACTGGCGGCGCTCGGACCGCGGCCGGCGGCTGGACCACGCCTGGGTGACACCCGACCTGTTGTCGGCGCTGCGCCGGCACCGCATCCTCAAGGACGCGCGCGACTGGCCGCAGCCCTCGGACCACGTGCCGGTCTGCGTCGAATTGGAGGCCTGAGCGGTGCCGCGAATCCTGTGCTACGGCGACAGCAACACCTGGGGCGCGTCGGGCGACGAGCCCTCGCCCGGGGTGCGCCACCCGCCCGACGCGCGCTGGCCGTGCGTGATGGCGGGGCTGCTCGACGCGGAACTGGTCGAGGAAGGATTGAACGGCCGCACCACCGACACGCCGGATCCGACCCACCCGGAGGTGGGTGGCGCCGGGCTGGACGGCGCCGCGTACCTGCCGGCGTGCCTCGCGAGCCACCTGCCGCTCGACCTCGTGGTCGTCATGCTCGGCACCAACGACCTGAAGGCGATGTTCGCACGCTCGCCGCTCCGCATCGCGTTGGGCGCCGGGCGGCTGCTCGACATCGTGCAGGGCATCGGCGGTGGCATCGGCACCGCCTATGCCGGCCCGCGCGCGCTGCTGGTCTGCCCGCCTCGGCTCGCCGCGATGCGGGGCTTCGCCGAGATGTTCGCGGGCGGCCACGCCAAGTCCGCCGCCCTGCCGCCGCTCTACGCGGCCTTGGCCGGGGCGGCCGGGGCCGGTTTCCTCGACGCGAACGCGGCGATCGCCACCGACGGCGCCGATGGCCTGCATCTCACCGCGGCGGCGCAGCGGGCACTCGGGCAGGCCGTGGCGGCGGCGGTGCGGGCGCAGGAGCTGGTGGGCTGAGCGACAGCCGCTCGGCGGCGCTGGCCGTCAGCTCCATCTGCATCGCGATCCGCTGCAACGAGTCCGCGTTCGGGTCCGCCTCCGGCAGCTTCGGGCGCGGCGGCAGGCCGGGACGGCCGGACGCCACGCGCTCGGCCGCCCCCTCCACCCAGTCGCGCCAGGCGTGCCAGGCGTCGGGATCGTGGCCCCGCGCGCCAGCCGCGACGTGCAGCAGGGACAGCCGGCCGACCAGCCGGCGCAGCGCCGCGTCGATGGTGAGCGCCGCCTCGATCCGCGGCTCGGTGGCGCGGCGCGGCTCCAGCATCGCCCGCTGCAGGCTGGCTTCCAGGCTGTTGCTGGCCATGCCGGCCGCCCGGCGTGCCGCCGTGACCTCGGCCGGCGAGGCCTCGCGCACCAGGCCCGCCAGTT
>CAXTVL010000581.1:0-2015 GCA_964247515.1 uncultured Acetobacteraceae bacterium
CGAGCGGCAGATCGAGATCAGCCCGCTGTTCGAGACCGCCGAGGCGCTGGAACAGGGTGCCCGGGTGCTGGAGGAGGCGCTGCGCAGCCCGCATTGGCGCGACTATCTGCGCGCCACTGGGCGCATGGCGCTGCAGTTCGGCTACTCGGACAGTGGCCGCTACGTGGGGCCGCTGGCCGCCACCTACCTGATCGAGCGGCTGCGGCTGAAGGCGAGCGAGGCGCTGGCGCGGCACGGCCTCACCGATGTCGAGATCGTGCTGTTCGACACCCACGGCGAGAGCGTCGGCCGTGGCGCGCATCCCGGCTCGCTGGCCGAGCGGCTGCGCTACCTGTCGCCGCCGATCACCCGCCGCACCTTGGCCCAGGCCGGGATCGCGGTGCGCGAGGAGAGCGCGTTCCAGGGTGGCGACGGCTACCTGCTGTTCGGCACCCCGGAGCTGGCGCAGGCGACGGTCGCGCGCATCGCCGAGCACGCCTTCGCGCCGGACACGGCGCCCGCCGACCCGATCTACGACGAGCCGGACTTCTCCGCCGACTTCTTCGCCGCCTGCCGGGCCGGCATGGCCGAACTGGTGGAAGACGCCGGCTATGCCGGTATCCTGGGCGCGTTCGGCCCCGCGCTGCTGGACAAGACCGGCTCGCGCCCGGCGGCGCGGCAGAGCGACGGCATGGGCGGCCCGGCGCTGATCCGACGCCCGAGCGAGCTCAGGGCGATCCCCAACAACGCCATCCTGCACCAGATCGGCTGGCTCGCGAACACGCTGCAGGGCCTCGGCGCCGCCGCCGGCCGGCACCCGGAGGTGTTCGCCGAGCTGCGCCAGAGCAGTGCCCGGTTCCGCAACGCGCTCGACCTGCCGACGCACGCGCTGGCGCACGCCGACCTCGACGTGCTGCGGGCCGTGGTCGACACGCTCGACCCCGGCATGTGGCTCGACCGCGCGGCGCACGCCCGCCTGCCCGGCCGACGCGCGGCGCTGGTCTCGGTGGCACGCTCGCTGGAGCAGCTCGACCTGTGGGCGCCGGCGCAGGCGATGTTCCGGCGCATCCAGGCCGACCACGTGGCGTTGCGCGCCGCCTGGCCCGACGCGCCGCGGATGCAGACGCGCGAATTGCTGTTGCACGCGCTGCGCCTGGCGCTGATCCACCGCATCTGGCTGCTGGCCAGCCGCATTCCGGAGTTCTCGCCGCGCTACGGAGTCACCCGTGCCGCGCTGGAAATCCGCATCCTGCGGCTCGACGTGCCGGCCGCGGTGAAGCTGCTATCGGAGGTGTTCCCGCTGGCGCCCGACCCGGCGGCCGAGCGCGACTATGGCGAGCCGCGCGGGCCCGACGCCTCGGCCGCCTATCGGCGCGAGCACACCGAGATCTTCCAGCCGATGCTGCGCCTGTTCGGCATGGTGCGGGAGATCTCGGCCGCCGTCAGCCACGAGGTTGGAGCGCTCGGCTGACCATGGGCGCGGGTGCGGCGGTGCTGCCCGCCTGGCGGGCTTGCCGCGTCCGGCTCTCCAGCCACAGCGCCACCAGGCACATCGCGACCAGGCCGCCGGCGTTGACGCCCACCTGCATCGCCCAGCCGCGCCCGAAGGTGCGGAACGCGAGGCGCCCGAACAGCGCCAGAAGGCAGCCCAGGGCGAAGATGTCGAGCGAATGCCGGCCGCACGCCTCGAACGCCCGCGCGCCCCAGTGTTGCGCCCAGCCGCGCGAGCGGCGGACACTGAACACCACCTGCATCAGCGCCAGGATGTCCAGGATGCGCAACGCTTCGAGGTGGGTCTTGTCGGACGCGGGCAGGGTCAGCGGCCGCAGCGACGGCAGGTGCCACTCCTTCCATGGGAAGGTTTGCAGCAAGGCGAACCCCAGGTAGGCCCAGCACAGCGCCGTGAGCCAGGGCCGCCGCGGCAGCTCGCCGCCATGGCGGGACATGTACAGCCCCAATCCGGCGCCGATCGCGAACAGGAACTGCCAGGAGAACGGGTCGAAATACCAGCCGCCGGGATCGAGCCAGTTCGGGAA
>CAXTVL010000582.1:0-2010 GCA_964247515.1 uncultured Acetobacteraceae bacterium
GCAGCACCGTGCTCAAGCAGGCCGACATCGACCGCGCGGCGGCACCGTTCCTCGGGCGCCCGGCCGGGCTTGCCGACATCGAGGACCTCCGGCGCCAGCTCACCCTGCTCTACGTGGACCGCGGCTACATCAACTCCGGCGTCACGGTGCCCGACCAGACCGTCGCCGGCGGCGTGCTCACCTTGCAGGCGGTCGAGGGCCGGCTCACCGGCATTGAGGTCACGGGCAACCGGCACTACCGCGCGTCCTACCTGGCCGACCGCCTCCAGCGCGGCGTGTCCACGCCGTTCAACGTGAATGAACTCGGGCGCCAGCAGCAGATCCTGCTGCAGGACCCCGGCCTCGCCCGCCTCAACCTCAGCATCCAGCCCGGCCTCGCACCTGGCGAGGCCCATCTCGCCGCCGACGCCCTGGAAGCCAGCCGCTACGCGCTGACGCTGCAGGTCGCCAACAGCCAGTCCCCCACCGTCGGTGAGGTGCGCGGCCAGGTCCAGGGCGCGGTCAGTAACCTGCTCGGCGTCGGCGACCTGCTCGCCCTGCAATACGGGCGCAGCCAGGGCATCAACGACGGCGCCGCCTCCTACTCGCTGCCCGTCGCCGCCGACGACACCCGCGTCAGCCTGCGCTACGACGTGAACAGCACCCTGGTGGTCACCCCGAACTTCAGCCCGGTGAACATCACCAGCCGCTACGACAGCCTCGCGCTGGGGCTGAGCCGGCCCTTCTACCGCACGCCGGAGCAGGCGCTGACCCTGGGCCTGTCTGCGGAATGGCGGCGCAGCCAGACCTTCGCAGGAGGCCAGCCGTTCTCCTTCTCGCCCGGTTCGGACAACGGCCGCACCAACGTCACCGCGCTGCGCTTCTACCAGGACTGGCTCGACCGCAGCGCCGAGCGGGTGGTGGCGCTGCGCTCCACCCTCAGCGTGGGCGTCGAGGCGCTGGGCGCCACGCGGACCGCGGTGCCGCCCACCGGGCGCTTCTTCGCCTGGCTCGGCCAGGGGCAATACGTGCGGCGCGTGTTCCGCGACTGGGAGCTGCTGGCGCGCGGCAGCCTGCAGCTCAGCCGCGACCCGCTGTTCCCCATCGAGCAGTTCGTGCTCGGCGGCTTCTCCACCGTCCGCGGCTACCGGGAGTACCTGTCGGCGACCGACAACGCGGCGGTCGGCACGCTGGAGCTGCGCGTGCCGGTGGGCCGGGTGCCGGTGCCGCTGCTCGGCGCCAACACGGAGGCCGGCACCGTGCAGCTCGCGCCGTTCATGGACGGGGGCTTCGGCTGGAACGCGCGCCGGACGGGAGCGTCCCGCACCAGCCTCGCCAACACCAACCTCACGAGCGTCGGCCTGGGCGTGCGCTGGCTCGTGGGCTTCGGCACGGCGGCGGAGGTGTATTACGGCTACGCGCTGCGCCGGGTCGTGGGCGCCGGCAACTCGCTGCAGGACCGCGGCCTGCACTTCCGCGTCGTCGCCGCCGTGTTCTAAGGGGGGTGGCTTACCGGGCAGCGCCCGTGTCGGACGCGGACGCCAGGCGCAGGTCCGCCTGCCGGAACAGCCAGGCCAGCGCGGTTCCGCGGTCGCTGCCCTGGCCCTGTTCCGCCAGGGCCGCCGCGTCGTACCAATAGCCCGCCCGCACCAGTGCCTCGACCCGGCGGTCCAGGGACATCTCGCGCACCGCCGGCGCCGGGCCGCCCGGCCGGTACTGGATCAGGGCGCTGGCCACGAGGTCCCGGGACGGCGAGCGCGGGTCGGCCGCGACGGTCAGGGACCAGGCGCAGAGCAGGTCCGGGGGGAGCCGGACGCCGTGGTCGCGCAGGCGGACGACGCCGAGGCCGGAGGACGGCACGCGCGGCAACGCGAGGCTCACCAAGGGCCGTGCCTGGCCCGGCGCGCTGACCGCGAGCCGCATCGGCTGCGCGGCCTGGCCCGACAGGACGTAGCAAAGGTCGGGCTGGTCGGTCGCGGTGAGGCCGACGCCGCGCAGCGGGGCCACGAGGTCGAGCGTCATCTCCCCGTC
>CAXTVL010000583.1:0-2004 GCA_964247515.1 uncultured Acetobacteraceae bacterium
GCACCGCGACACCGAGCTGCGCCACCGCCATCGCCGCCAGGTCGCCCACGCGGCCGCGCCGCGCCGCCGCCCAGACGCCGAGCGGCAGCCCGATGGCGGTCGACAGCGCCAGCGCCGCCAGCGCCAGCGGCACGCTGACCGGCAGCCGCTGCGCAATCAACGAGGCGACCGGGACATGATAGGTGACGCTCTCGCCCAGGTCGCCCGCCGCCAACTGTCCCAGCCAGCGCAGGTAGCGCCACGGCAGCGGACGGTCGAGGCCCATCTGGTGCCGCAGCGCCGCCAGCGTCCCGGGCGTGGCGCCGGTGCCCAGCGTCAGCGCCGCCGGGTCGCCCGGCAGCACCTGCAGCGCCAGGAAGACCAGCAGCGAGGCCAACAGCAACGTGACCAGCAGGACCGCGAGCCGGCGCGCCAGGAACGCCGTCAGTCGGCCCAGCTCACGCCGCTCACGTCGTTGGCCGGCACCGGGTCGTTGTCCCACAGGCCGCGCAGCTTGGCGGCGGCGACGCCGATCTTGGGCAGCGCGAACAGGAACACGTTGGGCTGGTCGGCGGCGAGCTTGCGTTGCAACTCCCCCAGCAGCGCCGTCTGCGCGCCGGGATCGGTGGCGGCGACGTAGTTCCGGAACAACGCCTTGTAGGCTGCGTTGCTATAGTTGAAGTAGTACTTGTCGCGCGCGTAGATGTCGAGATCGCGCGGCTCGGTGTGCGCCACGATCGTCGCCTGGTAGTCGCCGCGCAGGAACACCCGGTCGATCCACTGCGCCCACTCGATCGGCTGCAAGTCCACATGCACGCCGACCTGCTCCAGCATCGCCGCGACCACCTCGCCGCCGCGCCGCGCGTAGGGCGGCGGCGGCAGCATGATGGTGAGCCTGAGGCCGGGTGTGGCGTGGGCCTCGGCCAGCAGCGCCCGGGCGTGGGCCGGGTCGTACGGCGCGGCTCCTGTCAGGTCGACGTAGCCGGGATCGGTCGGCACGTAATGCGAGCCGATCGGCGCGCCGAAGCCGCCCTGGGTCGCCTCGACCAGCGCCGCCCGGTCGATCGCCTGGGCCAAGGCGCGACGCACCCGCAGGTCGCCCAACGGCTGGCGCGCCTCGTTCAGCGCCAGGATGGTCTTGCCCTCGGTGGTGCCGACGCGCACGGCGAAGCGGCCGTCGGCGCGGAACTGGTCGAGCGCCTCGGGGGCGGGGAAGTTGCCGAACGCGTCGATGTCGCCGGCCAGCATCGCGGCGCTGGCGGCGGCCGGGTCGGCCACGAAGCGGAACGTCACCGAAGCGAGCTTGGGCGCCGGGCCCCAATACTCCGGGTTGCGCTCCAGCTCGACCCGGTCGCCCTGCGCCCAGCGGCGGAAGCGGAACGGCCCGGTGCCGACCGGGTGCGTCTTGTTGCCGGCGGCCGAATTGGGCGCCACCATCACCGCGTCGCCCCAGCCCATGTCGAACAGGAACAGCGCGCTCGGGTGCTTCAGCGTCACCACGGCGGTGTGCGGGTCCGGGCAGTCGGTGCGCAGGATCGGCTCGAACAGGCCCTTCTGGGCGTTGACGCTGTCAGGCGCCATGGCGCGGCCGTAGGAGAACCTGACCACCTCGCAGTCGAACGCGGCGCCGTCATGGAAGCGGGCGCCCCGGACCAAGCGGAAAGTGTAGGTCAGCCCGTCCGGCGAGACGGTCCAGCCCGACGCCAGCGCCGGGCGCACCTGGCCGTCGCGGTCGATCCGGGTCAGGCCCTGGAAGACGTTGGCGTAGGTGACTTCGCGGATCGCCGCCGCGGCGCCGGCGGTCGGGTCGAGGTTGGGCGGCTCCAGCACCATGCCGAGCGTCAGCGTGTCCTTGGCCTGCGCCGCTGCCGCCATGACGGTGAGCGCGAGCGTGGCGGCGGCGAGCATCCTGACCATGCGCTGACGTCCTCGGGGGGAGGCGCGACCACACCAGCGACGACAGGCACGGTCAAGCGGCCCTGGGAACGTGAACCGCCACGTCGATGGAGGGGCCAGACCGCGAAA
>CAXTVL010000584.1:0-962 GCA_964247515.1 uncultured Acetobacteraceae bacterium
GCGGACACGTTCCGGCTCGCCGCCGCCAGCCGGGCGCGCCAGCGCCGCAAGGCCTCGTCCACGCCGTCCAGCGTCGGGGCGCTCACCGATACTCGCGCAGGCGCTGCCGCAACCCGCCCGCCCCCAGCAGCACCGCCCGCACGAGCGCGCCCGTGGTCACGAAGGGCATCAGCCGCGCGGTGCCGAGCGCCGAGTCCACCCGGCGGTCGAACTCCATCTGGTTCACGGCGACCGTGCGGTCCAACGCCCCTTGCAGCGCCGCGAAGGCCGCCCCGCCGCCGCCCGGCGCGTCCGACAGCCAGTGCTGCGCCGCCGTCGCGTGGTTGCGGCTGCGCCGCTCCTCCTGCGCCGCCTGCACCTGCACCGCCCGGATCAGCGCCCGCGCGTCCAGCAGCCGGTCGAAACTGTCGGTCGCCGCCTGCCGCTCGGCCATGCCGAACGTCACGTTGCCCAGCTCCGTGCCCAGCAGGCCGCCGAGGTGCGGCGCCGCGGCCAATGCCTGCCCGGCCTCCCCGGCCCGCTCCGCCGCAAGGGCCTGGGCCATCTGGTCCTGCATGATCCGAAGCTGCCGGCCGTCGTCGAGGTCCACGCCCACCAGCGCGCGCACCGAGGCGTCCATCCGCGCCTGCGAGTCAGCCCGGGTGGCGGGGTCGAGCAGCCACATCGACATGTCGGCCCGCAGCGCCGCCGCGGCGGCCTTGGCCTCGAACAGCACGTGCAGGCTGTCATAGGCATCCGCCTTGGCCGCCCGGAGGTCCGCCCGCTCCCCCAGCACCGCCAGGCCGAGCCATAGCCCGGCCAGAGTGGCTACGACCGACGCGCCCGCCAGCAGCGGGTTGACGATCCGCCGCATCCGCCGGGCCAGCCAGGCCTGGACCACGGCCAGCGCCAGCACGAGCAGCGCGAAGGCCAGGAACGCGGCGCCCCCGAGCAGCAGCGAGTCGGCGCGGTAGGCGGCGTAC
>CAXTVL010000584.1:972-2003 GCA_964247515.1 uncultured Acetobacteraceae bacterium
GCGCTTCCAGCACGTCCGCGTTCGCCCGCGCCAGCGCCTCCGCCTCCGGCGCCGCGAAGTCGCGGTTGACCCGGCCCGCCCACTGCACCCGCCGCGCCGTCAGCCAGGCGTCGCCGCCGCTCGCCGTGCGCGCCTCGGCGATGGCTTCCTGGTAGGCCAGCACCCAGCGCTGCAACGCCCGCAGCGGCGCCGCTTCCGCCTCGCCATAGGTGATGTTGCGCGTCGCCGCGACGAAGTCCGACGACAGGTCAAGCTCGTCCTGGCGGAACCGCGCGGAGGTGCCGGTCGCCGCCCCGTTGTCGGTCAGCGAATCCGCCAGCGCCGCCGCGTCCATGTCGCCGAGCGTCGCCGCCATCCGGAGCGCCAGCGCCACCGAAGGCTCCGCGTCGCGCCCGATCGTCTGCGCCGTGTCCCGGATGGACGAAGCCGCCCACAGCGACAGCCCGGCGGCCAGCGCCGCCAGCAACGCGACGGCCACCATCGCGCGCCGCAGCCAGCCCGGCGTCGTCACGCCGGCCCGGGGAACAGGCGCCGCCGCGTCGAGCATCAGCGCGCCTTGACCACGAGCCGCGTCCAGCACCCGAGCGTCACCTGGTCGCCGTCCGCGAGCGGGGTCGCGACGTTCGGCTCCACCGCCGCGCCGTTCAGCCGCGTGCCGTTCATGGACCCGAGGTCCAGCAGCGACAGCGCGCCGTCCGCGGCCCGCAGGATGCGCGCGTGGCGGCGGGAGATGCCGGGGTCGCCGACCGTGATCTCCGGGTGGATATCCTCGCTGTCGGACCGCCGCCCGACCAGGTGGTCGCCGAGGTCGAGCGGGAAGATGCGCGCCCGCAGGTCCGACGGCATCGGGTCCTCCGGGCGCCGCAGCGACACGTCAACGCTGGCATGGAGGTCCCACCGCGCAACGGGCGGCATGGCCGGTACGGCGGCAACAGGCGGGGCAACAGGGGGGGCAACTGGCGGCGGGGCGGGCGCTGGCGCGGGGGGCGGCTCCTCGGCGGCGAACGGCTGCTTCGACAGGAAATCGTAGC